>JAZGER010000105.1:0-8240 GCA_036478835.1 Gammaproteobacteria bacterium
AATCTGATATTCCGCGACCTGGCATCTCCCAGCGCCAAAGAACATAACATCACAACCGCTCTACTGGGAACGATGGGCGATGTTAAAGATGTCGAACCTTCCTACGATGGCAGCACGTTAATTTTTGCACTGCGCCTGCCGGATATTGAAGATGCTGAACCGGAAGATCAACCCACCTGGAATATCTGGGAATATGATATTGAATCATCGACGGTGCGCCGACTTATACCAACAGATATAACAGCAGAAGCCGGCCACGACATGGCCCCACATTATTTACCCGATGACCGTATTATTTTCTCCTCCTCACGCCAGCAAACGTCGAAAGGCATTTTGCTGGATGACGGAAAACCTCAGTTTTCTGCACAAAATGAAAACCTGACTGAAGCGGCCGTCGTGTTGCATGTCATGAATGCCGACGGCAGTGACATTCATCAAGTTTCGTTTAATCAGAGCCATGACCTCGATCCTGTTATCCTTGATGATGGAAAAGTCGTTTTCAGTCGATGGGATAATACGGGCAGCGTCGATGCCATCCATTTATACGAAATGAACCCTGACGGTACAGGCATCCAGTTACTCTATGGTGCGAATAGCCATGAGACCGGAACAAACGAATCCACCGTGCAGTTTTTGCAGCCACGTGAAATGCAAAGCAATAAAATACTGGCCCTGTTAAAACCCTTCAGTGGTAGCTGGCAGGGCGGCGACATGCTGGAAATCGACACGCAAACCTATGTTGATAACACGCAGGCATTAGCCCCAAATCAGGGGCTGCTCACCGGCCCGGCACAAGCCTCATTATCCAGTGGCGATGTACACACCGACGACACACCTTCACCTGCAGGTCGCTTTAGCTCCGTGTATCCATTATGGGATAACAGCAACCGCGCAGTGGTTAGCTGGAGTGCCTGCCGACTGGATATCAACAATACCATTTTGCCGTGTACGGACGAAAATCTGGACAACCCGCAAGCACTGGAATCAAACCCCATCTATGGCGTGTTCCTTTATGATTTCACCAATGGAACCCAGCTCCCTCTACTCGTTCCTGACGAAGGCGTCATGTATACCGATGTGGTCGCTGCCCAACCGCGAAGCCTGCCGACCATTATCCCCGATTTTTTCCCACTGGAAGAAGCCGCCAGCCTCGCAGCACAAAGCAGTGGTGTCCTGCGTATTGCCAGTGTTTATGATGTCGATGGTGTTTTTGATGACCTGGGTGGCAGTGCCACCCACCTGGATATGCTGTCTGACCCTGCGCAAACACCGGCAGATCAACGTCCTGCACGATTTCTCAGGGTCACTAAAGCGGTAGGCATTCCCGATGATGACACACTCGAAATTCCTGACTCAGCTTTTGGGGTTGGGCCACGCGTTATGCGGGAAATTGTCGCCTATGCACCGATAGAACCCGATGGTTCAATTAACATTCAAGTTCCGGCTAATCTGCCTTTATCGATCAGCATTCTTGACCAGGAAGGCCAGCGTATTGGCTCCCGACACGATAACTGGCTGCAGGTAAAACCTGGGGAGACCTTACGCTGCAACGGCTGCCATGATGCTGCGTCCGATTTATCCCATGGACGCCAGGATACTTTCGCAAAACTCAATAGCGGCGCGCCCTTTAACGGCTACGTCTTCCCAAATAGCATGAATGTGCTAACCAATATTGGCGATACCATGGCTGACGCACACTTCACTGCGGATGCAAGTGCCCGTTCACCCTCGGCTGACCTTCTCTTTAAAGATTTCTGGACGAATGATGCCATCTTGCCGAAAGCCAATGCTATTGCGTTACGCTATACGGACTTGCTGACTGCATCGCCAGCAAATGCTGGTTGCGAACCCTGGACGGCGAATTGCCGGATCATTATCAATTACGAACAACACATTCACCCCCTGTGGGGCCGCGACCGTCTGGCCAACACCTGTACCAACTGCCATACTTCTGATAGCAACACGCGCATACCGGATGCGCAGCTTGAGCTAACAGACGGTGCATCGATTGAAGAGCCTGACCATTTTCATGCTTACCGGGAATTACTGGTAACAGGTAACGAACAGGAATTAATTGGTGGTATTTTGCAGAACAGACTCGTTCCCGGCCTCGATGATGATGGCAATGCCGTTATGGTACCGGTACCCGTAGCAGCCTCCATGCAAGTCAGCGGCGCCAGGGCAAGCTCAACGTTCTTCGATCGCTTTAGAGCTGGTGGCAGCCATGCTGGCAGACTGGAACCAGCAGAATTAAAATTACTATCTGAATGGCTTGATCTGGGTGGCCAGTACTACAATAACCCATTCGACGTGCCGTAATGAATAATCAACAACCAAGATAAAGGGAATGTTGCTCTGAAAATGGAATTGCTAATTCGCAACAGCCTGCGCCTGATGAAACAGGCGGTGTTCGCTTGCAGTTTATTCGCTGCCCCTCTACTACAGGCCAGCGAGGATTTTTCGCAGGTTATGGTGGCAGACCCTTATATTGAATTACACACCGGCCCCGGCCGAGGCTACCCAGTTTTTCATATTGTTGAGCGCAATAACCCGGTTGAAATTCTCAAGGAAAAAACGGGTTGGTACAAGGTGCGTTCACGCAAAGGCAAACAAGGCTGGGTTAAACGAGAGCAATTACAACAGACGCTGTTCGCTGGCAAACCGTTGCAGATTGACGCTGCTAACCTGGATTCATTTCGTCGCTATAAAAAAGAAATTGCCCTGTTAATCGGGGATTTTGATGGTGCAGACGTGATGACGATAACTGGCACATGGTACCTTAGCCAGGCGTTAGGTATTGAGGCATCTGCGTCAAGAGTGTTAGCGAGTTTCTCTGACTCAACCCATGCCAGCATAAGCCTGGTTTCACGCCCACTCGATTTCTGGCGTCTATCACCCTTCTTCATGCTGGGTACTGGCATCATTGAAACTGACCCGAAAGTGACGTTGGTACAGGAAAGTGATGCGGTTGACCAGACAGCCCACGTGGGTATCGGCGCAAATCTTTATCTGTCCCGACATTTTATGTTCCGAGTGCAATACCTTAATCATGTCATTTTTGATAGCTCAGATGACAATCAGGAGATCGATGAATGGAAAGCCGGATTTTCACTCTTTTTTTAGGCCACTGCCTATTACTTTTCACGCTGTTACCCAGCCATTTGCTTGCTGAAGAACGTAAACAGGTAATTGAACCAGAGGTGCAGCGACGAGACATCAAACAACCCGCCATTGACTCCGAAAATTTCGAAGTGGGCATTTTTGCAGGCGTCATGAATGTGACCGATTTTGGAACGAACCCTGTTATCGGTGCACGATTTGGCTACCACGTGACTGAAGATATTTTTATCGAAGCCAGCTACGCGCAAACAGAAACAGACGAAACCAGCTTTGAACGCCTGAGCGGAAACATCCAGTTGCTTGAAGATAATGATCATAAGCTGCGCTACTACAACGCTTCATTTGGTTTCAACCTGTTACCTGGCGAAGGCTTTATCAGTGATAAATACGCTTTTACTTCCGCACTGTTTCTGATCGGAGGTATCGGCGGGACTGACTTTGCTGGCGATGACCACACGACATGGAATGTCGGCGTTGGTTACCGCCTGTTGCTTAATGATTCCTTTGCGATCCGCATTGATGCACGCGACCATATTTTTGACCTCGACCTGCTGGGCGAAAAACAAACGAACCACGACCTCGAGTTTACCGGCGGCGTGTCCATGTTCTTTTAGTAATAAATAACTTTTGGTGATTCTAATGAATACAGTTCCATCGCATAGAAAAACAGTTCGTCGAACTATCGGCATTTTCCTGTTAGGGCTAGCAACAACGCTTAATGCAGCCAGCATGAAACAGACCGCGCCTGACTTTACGCTCAAGAGCAATGGTGGGAATAACATCAAACTCAGCGAATTGCGGGGTGAAGTTGTCATGATTAATTTCTGGGCAACCTGGTGTGGGCCTTGCCGACAGGAAATGCCCGTTCTGGAATCACTGTACCAGGAATACCAGGATCTGGGCTTTACCATTCTGGGCGTCAATGTTGAGGAAGACAGCAGCAAGGCTGCCGCCATGATGAAAGACCTGAAAATCAATTTTCCGATTCTTTTTGATACGTCCAGCAAGGCCAGTAAGCTCTACGATGTGTCTTCAATGCCTAGCACCGTACTGGTCGACCGTGATGGCAATATCCGCTATGTTCATCGCGGCTACAAGTCCGGTTATGAGGACAAGTATCAAGTACAAATTCGCGAATTAATCAGGGAATAATCGTGCCTGCAAAAATAGCCTGCCTGACTGCCCTGCTTCTACTGCTTAACGGCTGTAGCTCCATCGAGCCCTGGGTTAAACCCTATGAGCGTGCACACCTTGCTGATCCGATTATGTCATTCAGCGCTGATCCTGCTTCCGCAGCATACATGCATCATATTTATGTTGTCCGCGAAGGCGCTCGGGGTGCAGAAGGCAGCGCGGGTGGCGGCTGTGGTTGCAACTAATATGCTACATCGTTACAAAAAACTAACCGCGTTTATATTTCTAGCTGGCACAGGCATTCAACTGACAGCCGGCGTATTGCCAGAGGACAGGGCAGATGCACTGTACCATTCCTATGATGGTGGCGGCGTTGAAGTCACTGGCCCCTCGATCCTGATACGTAAAGGCGATAAAAAACGTTTTTCTGTTTCAGGCAATTATTACGCCGACAGCATTAGCAGCGCGTCTATTGATGTGATTACGCAAGGCAGCCCCTACACCGAACAACGCACACAAAAATCCATTGCTGTAGATTATCTGCACGCCGACACGATTTTTTCACTGGGTCATACCAACAGCGATGAAAGTGATTATCTCTCTGACACGACAAATTTCAGCATCAGCCAAAGTTTATTTGGTGACCTGACCACGGTCACGATGGGGTTTTCCCGGGGCAGGGATGACGTCTTGAAAAATGATGCGTCGGGCTTTAAACGCAATGTTGACCGCAACCAATACCAGATCAGCCTGTCGCAAATACTCACAAAAAACCTGATTATGTTAGTGAATTATGAAAACGTGACTGAGGAAGGCTTTCTGAACAACCCGTACAGAAGCGTTCGTTATGACAATGGGTCTGGTGGCACAGGGACACAGCCTGAAAAATACCCTGGCACCCGAACCAGTAATGCAATCGCCACCCGATTCAAATATTATTTACCCTATCGAGCGGCAGTTGGAGCGGGCTACCGTTTCTTTACCGATGACTGGGAGATCGATGCACACACCTTTGAACTGGATTACCGGCATCCGTTGAAAAAGCACTGGGATTTTGATTTGAGCTATCGCTTTTACACACAGTCCGACGCGGAATTTTACAGTGATTTTTTCCCCTTTAGAAACCCACAAACATTTTTTGGTCGTGATAAAGAACTGAGCGAATTCACCAACCATTCCATTGGCCTGGGTGTCAGTTATGAATTCCTGGAAAATGGCTGGAACTTTATCAGCAAGGCAAAAGCCAGCTTCAAGTACAATCATTTCTGGTACGAATACGATAATTATCGTGACCTGACTCAGGGTGGAACTGTGGGCGAAGAGCCTTTGTACGAATTTGAAGCCGATGTTATTCAGCTGTTTATTTCAGTCTGGTATTAAGGTGGGCTCCCGGTTCGTCTGGCGGACAGCTCTCGGACTGCTGGTCTTCCTCAGCCCTTTAGTTTCACAGGCTGAATGGCATCAAGCCAGCAAAGACATTATGGGAACACGCATCACGGTTGAAATCTTTCAACCCGATGCAATCAAAGCCAGCGATGCTCTCAATGCCGTCTTCGCAGAAATGCATCGAATTGACGCCCTCATGTCTCCCTTCAAACCTGACAGCCTGCTGAGTCAAATCAACCGCGATGCTTATCAACAGGCGGTGGCGCTCACCGATGAGCTCTACGCACTCATCACACAATCATTGCAGTTTTCAGCGCTGACCAAAGGCGCTTTTGATATTAGCTTCGCCAGTGCGGGCTTTCTTTACGATTACCGTAATAACATCAAACCGGATGCAAAAACCCTGAAAGCCAGCCTGAATAAAATAAATTATAAAAACATTCACTTAAACAAAGAAAAGAAAAGCCTTAAATTTTCCCGGCCAGGCGTCAAAATTGATCTTGGCGGGATTGCCAAAGGCCATGCCGTTGATCAAAGTATTCACATCTTGCAATCACTGGGAATTAAACAGGCGCTGGTCACGGCTGGCGGCGATAGTCGTGTCCTGGGCGACCGTCAGGGTGATGCCTGGAAAATCGGCATTCGTGACCCACGCAAGCGCAACACTGTCACCGCCCTGATTCCATTAGCAGATACGGCCATATCCACCTCTGGCGATTACGAACGCTATTTTGAAGAAGACGGTATCCGTTATCACCATATTTTAAATCCAAAAACAGGGGACTCGGCGAGAGAGTTACAAAGCGTTACTATTATCGGCCCTGATGCCACCACCACCGATGCATTATCCACCAGTGTATTTGTTCTTGGTAAACAAGCAGGCCTGGCCCTGGTTAATCGCTTACCCGGCATTGATGCCATCCTGATTGACAATAAGGGCCAGCTACTTTATTCGAATGAACTCGAATCATTAACTGAGCAGTAGCGCATATTCCTTTTCAAAGCCCATTGATAGATTGCTGATATTTCTTTACGCGCAAGATAAAACTGGCGCATTGTTCATCATTCTTCAAAGACTCAATTTCGGCAATTGGAAGCAATGGTAATCGTTCATGGATAACGCGACTGAATATGCCCATGACGGGCGGCTCCAAAAACTCGCCATTGAGTCTGACATTCAAGCCACAACTGGGCGATTTACCTTTAAATATATAACCGCTCAGATCACTGGATATCGCTGCCGTTTGCTGCGCGTAACGCTGCAATGCCTGCGTCACATCCAGCGAACCATCTTCCACGCCTGTCGCATGAATAGCGCCTGCCGTTCCCGTCAACTCAACGGCGGGTCGTGGCACGCCTAAGCCGACCGCCATTTCCGGACAAACAGGCACAAACTCAACGATCTCTGAGGCTACTCTCAGCAACCAGTCATTTTTTCTGTGGTCACCATCGTACCTCACTTCATGCCCCAGCAGGCAGGCACTGACACCAATGCGTGGCTTAATCATCTCCCAATCCTGTCAATTAACATAATCGTTTATCACTACCCGTTTGAAAAAACGTGTACCATGACTGTTACCATAATAGACTGCACCAGAACATTACGCATGTTAAAAACCACCCATTTCAAGCATGATGACCCCGAAACGTTCGGCATCCTCCTGGTTAACCTGGGAACACCTGACTCGCCATCAAAGCGCGATGTGCGCCGCTATTTAAAAGAGTTTCTCTGGGACAGGCGTGTGGTCAAGATGCCCAGACCCATCTGGTGGGCGATATTAAACCTGTATATTTTACAAACACGCCCACAACGCTCGGCAGAGGCTTATAAAAAAGTCTGGACTGAACAGGGCTCGCCGCTGCTACACATCAGCAAATTACAACGCGACGCCTTACAAACTGAACTTCACCAACGCATGCCCTCAGCCGTCAAGGTTGTCCTGGCAATGCGTTACGGAAACCCTGGCATCGCCCACGGAATGAACCAGCTAAAAAAAGCCAACGTTCGCAAAGTGCTGGTACTGCCTCTCTACCCACAATACTCTGCGACTACGACAGCATCCACCTTTGATGCCATCGCAAAAGCGCTGATAAAATGGAACGCTCTTCCAGAATTCAGGTTCATCAATAATTACCATGATAGCCCGCACTATATCCAGGCATTAACAACAACAGTCAATAACTTCTGGTCTCGTGTCGGTGTGCCCGAAAAACTGATCATGTCATTTCATGGTTTGCCAAAAGTTTATCTCAACCAGGGCGACCCCTATTTTTGCCAATGCCATAAGACGGCCAGACTACTCGCAAAATCCTTAAAACTACCTGACGACCGCTGGGAAATGACCTTCCAGAGTCGACTTGGCCCTAAAAAATGGCTGCAACCATACACAGATAAAAAACTGATTGAGCTGGCCAAACAAGGCACGAAAAATGTGCAGGTTATCTGCCCTGGCTTTAGCGCCGACTGCCTGGAAACACTGGAAGAAATAGCCATCGAGAACCGTGACTTCTTTATGGCTGCTGGTGGCGAACAATACGACTACATTCCCTGCCTGAACGACCAGTCTGTACATATCAACGCACTGGCAGACATCATCGAC
>JAZGER010000106.1:0-2385 GCA_036478835.1 Gammaproteobacteria bacterium
TGGTCCATGAGTTTTTTATTTTCACCCAGTAGCAGCCAGCCATTGAGTGGAAGCAGTTGACTGTAAAAATCAATGGTTTCCTTTAATGTGATTTTGTCAATCGATTGCAGCGTGGTTTTTTGCTTATGCAATCGATTGAGTTCTTCGCGTAAATAACGCATCGTGCGTTCGAGACGTAGCAGGCTCCATAAGAGATAGCTTAGAGTGACTGCGAGAAATGCGGCGGTTGGTGGAAACCAGGTCTGGAAACCTCGCAGGAGGATTGTGCTCATACCGATACAGGCAAGTAGTACAGCCGCCGTGATGAAGAAATTTGTGCGCGGTGTTTTGTTTTGAAATAAGTAAACCGACAGCAGAGCAATTAACCCGCTGAGTATTATTTTCCAGGGTTTTCCCAATGCAGTGATCTTTTGATTGTTGCGCAATGCATTGAGGATGTTCGCATTTAATTCAACGCCAGACATTAAATGATTAAACCCAGAGACAGGGGTGGGAATAGAATCACCCAGGCCAGCGGCTGTAGTTCCTATGAGAACAAAAGTGTCTTTAAAGGTGCCTGGCAGGAATTCTTTTTGCATCACTTGTTGATACGAGATGACTCTAAAATGGTCAGGCGGCCCCTGGAATGGAATTAACATGTTGTGGTTGCGTTGCCACATCATAGGCGAGATATTTTTTCTTGAGCCAGTGTTGACAGGAAGATTCTCTTTGATGCCAGCGATATTGAGCATGGCGATACTCATGTGGGGCCAGACAGCTTTCCCTAGCCCCTCATACAGGAATAATGATCTTGCAATACCATCAGGATCCAGTTCTACATGAATATGCCCAAGGCCAGCCGCATGCGTCGCTAGCTCAGGAAGCGGGAGAGTTTCTATTGGTTGTTCATGTTGCCTGGTTTGTTCCATCAAGACAGGAAGGATGACGCGGCCATTATTTTTGATGGCTTTAGAAAGCTGCTGGTCACTGACAGGGTTTTGCAGATCTGGTTCGGCAAAGATAATATCAAAAGAAACGGCTTTGATATCTTCTTCAGATAAAATATCCAGTAATTTGGCGTGTAAGCTTCGCGGCCATGGCCAGCGACCATAGGTGCGTAATGAGGCCTCGTCGATAGCAATAATGACAATGTCATCTGGCGCCGGATCACTCCATAGTCTTAAATGGGCATCATATACGACGCGATCAAGGCGCCATAGCCCGTCGGTTTGAATCAGCACAATAACCAGGCCAATCAACAGGCTGGCCAGTGTAAGGCGTTCAAAGGCAATCGAACGAGTTTTCAGATTCACAGTAGGAGAAGTAGGAGTGCTATGCCTGAAAATAACCAGCCAGATTTAACGTCTGGACTGGCGAGTTCAATATCCTGAACAGGTGAATAGGGCCCGTGTTCCCCAAGAGCATTGCTTGCTCGAGTCCGAACATAATATGTGCCGTAATCAACAGGCTTTGCCAATCGGCTATGCGTAGATTGCGTGTTTATTATTTTCACGATGTCTTCAAATTGCTTATCTTTTGATAATTGGAGTTCATAGTTTTGTGCCCCATTAGCGTTCGCCCAGGAGACATCGATAAAAAGAGATTTCGCTGTAGCATGAACCGTGGCCGGCGCCTGAAGGCCAGGGTATAAACGGAACGCAGCTGGCTGACTAAAGTGGCCCGTTTCAGCATGGGCATTGCGACTCGCCACACGCCAGAAATGCTGGCCCGGGGCAAGCGTTCTCGGTGGCGTAAATGTATTTCCAGTCACCGTTTCCTCGATTAGTAGCGGCTTGAAATCTGGGTTGTCAGCAAGCTGGATGTTATAGCGTTGAACGTTGGGGACAGATGGCCATGACAACGTCTGTTGGCCTGTGCGTATTATTGGGTTTTCAGGTTCAGACGCTAGAGCCGGAGGGCCAGGGTGATTTAAAACCTGGAATGTAAACGAGGCGGAAAGACCCTGTAATCCCATTTCATCGACACCTCTCACACTCAGTGTATATTCTCCATCATTTAGAGTGTCCACAGTGAGTTCGGGTTTTCCCAGCTGGTATGAGCGTACTTCGTTATGACTGGATAAATGCGCCTGGTAAACTATTCCGTTGTTAATTTCAGGCCAGTCAAAATAGTAGGGGGAGAGATTGTAGACTGATTGATTGTGCTGGAGGTTGGTCGCTGGTAAGAGTTTTCTGGGAGGTGCCAGCTTTTCACCTTTTTTTGCCAGTAACCCAAAGCCTTTTCTGACGTCTGACTGCCTATATTTGTTGTCAACGGATACGGTTCCCTGTGTGATTTCGCTGCGCATAATTGCGTGAGCCTGATCTGAAGCAACTCTGAACTGCGTGCCTCGTACTGCTGCGACAGCAGCCGGTGTTATGATTTCATACCGGCTGCCGGGCCCTT
>JAZGER010000107.1:0-2430 GCA_036478835.1 Gammaproteobacteria bacterium
GCAATCTTTTCACTACAATGTGCGCGCAGCGTACGCTGTGTCATTACTGTAAGTGAGGAATAAAGAATTATGAGTAATATAGAAGAACGCGTTAAGAAGATCGTAGTAGAGCAACTTGATGTGAGCGAAGATACGGTTAATAACGCATCATCTTTTGTAGATGATTTAGGTGCCGACTCTCTGGATACTGTTGAGCTGGTTATGGCCCTTGAAGAAGAATTTGAATGCGAAATTCCCGATGATAAGGCTGAAAAAATTACCACGGTTCAGCAGGCGATTGATTACGTTCAATCCAACCTCGGATAATTTACTCGCCAGATTTTTTGTGCAGGCTGTTTACGCAGCCTGTTTTTTAATTGCGCATTTAAAAGTATTTTCCATGACAAGAACAACGGAGCCCTAATGCAAGGTCGGCGTGTTGTCATTACCGGGCTTGGGATGGTCAGTCCGGTCGGGCTTGATACCCCTTCATCATGGGAAAGCATTCTCAATGGTGTCAGCGGTATACAAACGATTCCTGAATTCGATGTTGATACCTTCCCCGTGCGTTTTGGTGGCAGCGTTAAAGGCTTCGATGTCGAAAAATACCTGTCTAAAAAAGAAGCACGCAAGATGGATACCTTTATCCATTACGGCATGGCTGCAGGTATGGAAGCTTTTGCAGATGCAGGCCTTGAAGTGTCTGAAAAAAATGCGCATCGAATAGGCGCTTCTATCGGTTCAGGCATTGGTGGTTTGCCGTCGATAGAAAAAAATTATGATGCTTACCTTCGCGGCGGCGCTCGCAAAATCTCCCCTTTCTTCGTTCCCGGCAGTATCATTAATATGATCGCTGGTAATTTATCGATCAAGCTTGGCCTTAAAGGCCCGAACATCGCTATTGTGACGGCCTGTACAACAGGGACGCACAGCATCGGTGAAGCCGCACGTATTATTGCCTATGGCGACGCAGATGCCATGCTGGCAGGTGGTTCCGAAATGGCAACGACGGCGACCGGGCTGGGCGGTTTTGCTTCTGCCCGCGCTTTATCCAGTCGCAACGAGGACCCTGCATCAGCCAGCCGCCCCTGGGATCTGAATCGAGACGGGTTCGTTTTGAGCGATGGTGCTGGCGTTATGGTGCTAGAAGAATACGAGCATGCCAAAGCCAGAGGGGCAAAAATATACGCAGAGGTCGCAGGTTACGGCCGAAGTGGCGATGCCTATCATATGACTCAACCTTCAGCGAATGGAGAGGGTGCTGCACGTTGCATGGTGAATGCATTAATGGATGCTGGACTCACTTATGCGGATGTTGATTACATTAATGCCCATGGAACCTCGACACCGGCGGGTGATGTGGCAGAAGTGAACGCAGTTAAAACAGCGTTTGGAGATCATGCTTATAAACTCGCTGTCAGTTCTACAAAATCCATGACAGGTCATTTGCTGGGTGCTGCCGGTGGTATTGAAGCCATTTTTACCACATTGGCAATTCACGACCAGGTGGCACCGCCAACCATCAACCTGGTGACGCCAGACCCGGCGTGCGATCTCGACTTTGTTCCTGACCAGGCACGACACATGAAAATTGATGTCGCGCTGTCCAACTCATTCGGTTTTGGCGGTACCAACGGTACTTTGGTTATCCGCAAGCTGCAATAAGCGATTCCTGACTGTGTCATCAAGACCATCAGATTATCAGGAAACTACAGCCGATTTTGATCTGCTGGATCTGCATCAGTTAAACCCTGAGCGATACCCCTACTTATTGCAAAGTAAATCTATCGGGCCGCAGGGACGTTTCGATATTCTGTTCGCATTCCCTGGCGAGTCGATTGAGTTTGATCCAAAAACACCGGGGTATTTTCTCGATCAGCTCGACCGCCAATTTAAACAGGAAGCACTGACTGATCGCTTACCTGATCCATTTCCTTTTACCGGTGGCTGGTTTCTTTACCTGGGCTATGAGCTGGCAGAAGCCATCGAACCCAGCTTGTCATTGCCTGACTATAAAGGGCGATTACCGACGGCATTCGCAACACGAATACCCGCAGCAATCGTACATGACCATACCTCAGGTTCTCGAGTGATTGTGTCTGAGGATAAACAGCTATTTGCGAAAATAAAAAATGACATCGTAAAGTGCAAGCCCAATAGGAAAAGCATTCCCCTGGGTATTGGACGCCTTCAGGAGGAGCCGGGGGAAAAATACACCTCGGCAGTAGAAAAAATTATCGACTACATCGTTGAAGGCGATGTTTTCCAGGTGAACTTATCGAGACAATGGTCTGCGACGATCGATAAACAACTAGATAATGCGGCATTATATAAGCAACTTCGTGCAGCAAACCCAGGGCCATTTAACGGCATGGTGACCTGGAAAGATCAGGCACTATTTAGTTCGTCGCCTGAGCGACTGGTGAGTATGCAGGGCGATGCTGTTGAAAC
>JAZGER010000108.1:0-6265 GCA_036478835.1 Gammaproteobacteria bacterium
ATCGATGAGGTTTTTGCCAGAGGCTTCGATGAGCCCCTGGCATGTGGTGGCGTTTCGTCAGGTGATTTCGATAATGATATGGACGTGGATATTTATCTGACCTGTCGACACATATTCCAGAATATTGAAAATATACTGTACGAAAACCAGGGTGATGGTACGTTTGTAAAAGTGCCTGGAGCCGGTGGCGCTGAAGGTGTTTTGGGCATGGGCGTCGAGAGTCGTACAGGCGCTGCGGAAAACATCATTGTCGCAGATTACGATGTTGATGGATTTCTGGATCTTTTTGTCGCCAATGGCCTGAAAATGCGGCCCACAAATGCGAGTGGTCCCCACCAACTTTTCCGCAATAAAGGAACGTCCAATAACAACTGGCTACTGCTGGATTTAGTTGGAACAACCTCTAACCGGGACGGAATGGGCTCAAAGATATACGCAACAGCAGGCGGGACAACGCAATTAAGGGAACAAAATGGAGGCTATCATCGCTGGTCCCAGGATCACCAGAGAATTCACTTCGGCCTCGCTGCAAATTCTACGGTTGATCTACGAATCGAATGGCCGAATGGTGCCGTCGATAACCACTTTAATATAGCCGCAAATAAGCTCTATTCAGTTGTCGAGAGCGGAAATATATCTCCTGTATCCTTAACGCCCACACCTTCACCTTCGCTAGCGACTGGAGATGAATGTGGTGACCCTCAATTTGACAGCCGATTTGACAGGTTTATTTATGTCTGGCGTGATTGCGCCACGAATGACTGGCATCTGACAGTTTCTGGCGGCGGCGATACTGAACTGACGTCTTTTGCTGGCTCGATTACGTCGAGTCTGGGCTTTACTTATGTTAATGGTAGTAGCCTGGAAGCTGATGATATTCTCGATACCAGTAACCCAAACAATCTCAACTTCTCTTTATCCACAATTAGTAATGGTTTTGACAGTGTGAATTTTAGTTTTCCTTCAGGTTCATCTGTTTGTTTTAGTATAGGCGAGGGCGCTGAAATTCGAGTCGGTCAACATTCGAAGGCAGGCTTTGCGCCACTGGATTTAACCACGTTTACAGCCTGCAGTAGTTTGTCTGCATCGATAAACGACGTTACTGTCACTGAGACGGCGGGGTCGGCTGATTTTACTGTGTCACTATCTGAGATCAGTAACAATACAATTTTAATTGATTATTTAAGCTCTAGTCCTGCCGGAGCGAATGCGGCCACACAAGATGTAGATTATGCAGCGACCGCTGGAGTATTGAGTTTTGTCCCTGGTGAAACGTCCAAAACCATTAGCGTCCCAATATTCACTGATAGTGAAAGCGAAGGGCAGGAAGTTTTCATTGTGACACTAACAAGTAGCAATATTATGCTTTCGGATTCTGTAGCGACGGGCACTATTCAGGATGGAGTGACCGGGGATATCTCCTGTGGTCAGCCAGTCTACGATGCAGCTACTGAGGAGGCAGTCTTTCTATGGAAGGATTGCACAACAGGTGAATGGTCTATGCGGGTGACAGCAGGTGGAGGCACTACTGCGCTGAAATACACCGGTCGTGTTCTTAATAGCCAGGGCTTTGTTGCGACTACACCCATAAGCTTTGAGGGTAATGATCTTCTGGATAATGTGACAGATACTTCGATTGCAGAATACTTCATGCAGGTCATCGGTATTGGAGAAGATGGTATTAACTTTACGCCGTCAACCGGGTCAGCAGCTTGTCTGATGCTCGATGGTCCTGCGGGAATTCCAGTTTTACTGGGACCTGGCAAGCAGGTAGCTCCGATGCCTCTGGACTTGACGACACTGGCTGTCTGCCCAGCGTCAAGCGGTAATGAATGTGGAATGCCTTCCTATGATCCTGGGACTGAAATCGGTATGTTTATCTGGAAAGATTGCCTCACTGGTAAATGGTCTGTACGAGTAACCGGTGGAGGCAGCTCTAACGTCTTCAAGTATACCGGGGCTGTATTAAATGAAAATGGCTTCCAGGGCGTTGTACCCTATAGTTACGAATCCAACGATATTCTGGATGCCACAACAGATGCATCTCGTGCGGATTACTTTATGCAAGTGATTGGCCTGGGAGAGGACGGTTTTGACCTGACGCCAACACCGGGAACAAATGCCTGCTTCACGCTTGCTGAGCCTGTTGGGGGCAATGTGTGGCTAGGTCAGAACAAGCAAGAGATTACCTTGCCACTTGATTTGCATACGATTTCAATGTGTCATACTGGCGGTGGGAATGAATGTGGTGAACCTGTGTTTGATGCTGCTACGGAAACCGGCGTCTACCTCTGGAAAGATTGCCTGGCAGATACCTGGCATATGCGCGCATCGGGTGGTGGTAGTTCATTAGTCGTCTTGTATACCGGGCTACTGAGCTCCAACGCAGGGTTCACATCACTGGACTATTTTAGCATTGAGGACAGTGATCTCCTTGATCAGCAATCGACCTTCCTGGATTTCAAATTGAAAATGATTGGGGCCGGGGTGGATGGTGTTGATTTCAGTTTCCCTGCGGGATCAAACACCTGCCTGGATATGACCGGTTCGCCGATGGGCAGTACTGTTTTGTTAGGTGCGGGGAAAAGCCCATTAACTGCGCCATTTGATCTGGTCACTCAGGGCGCTTGCCAGTAGTGATCGCATAATCTTGAAAAAGTGAGCACAAGCCGGGCCTTAAGCCCGGCTTTTTTATATAGAAAATAAAATGTTGCTATAAATTCTGATGGATTTAAGCTGTCCACCTCCGTATTATCTCGTTCTTGTCTACTATTTAAATTTCAGAGCCGAACGTGGAAATAAATCCAATACGAACCCACATTAAAGACCTTGAAGAGCGTTCAGCACTGCTCAGGGGGTATCTTTGACTTCGAGACAACGCAGGAACAGCTAATCGAAGTCAGCCGTGAGCTTGAAGACCCTGAGGTCTGGAATGATCCTGAAAAAGCCCAGTCTTTGGGGAAAGAGCGCGCAAGATTAGAGCTTATCGTCAATACGCTGACTGACATTGCTACAGGCTTGGCTGATTCCACTGAGTTGCTGGATATGATTGTCGAAGACAATGACCTGGAAGCGCTGGAAGTCCTCGAAGCTGATCTCGAAGCGATGGACGCGAGAGTTGCGGTGCTTGAGTTCAGGCGCATGTTTTCTGGTGAAATGGATGAAGCCAATGCCTTCCTGGATATTCAATCAGGTTCGGGTGGGACTGAAGCTCAGGACTGGGCAAATATGCTTTTGCGTATGTATCTTAGATGGGCCGAAGCCCATAATTTCAAAGCAGAGCTGGTTGAGGTGTCTGCGGGTGATGTGGCTGGCATTAAGAGCGCCACCATTAAAATAGATGGGGACCATGCTTTTGGCTGGTTAAGGACTGAAACGGGTGTGCACCGTCTGGTGAGAAAATCGCCTTTTGATTCAGGTAACCGACGCCATACGTCTTTCGCTGCTGTTTTTGTATCGCCTGAGATTGATGATGATATCGATATTGATATTAATCCTGCAGATTTGAGAACCGATGTTTATCGCGCAAGTGGGGCTGGTGGGCAGCATGTTAACCGAACAGAATCTGCGGTACGTATTACTCACTTGCCAACTGGGACTGTTGTTCAATGCCAGAATGATCGTTCCCAGCATAAGAACCGCGCAACAGCGATGAAACAGTTAAAAGCGAAGTTGTATGAGCTTGAAATTCAGAAACGAAATGCAGATCAACAATCGGTAGAGGATACCAAATCTGATATCGGCTGGGGTAGTCAAATTCGCTCGTACGTACTTGATCAATCGCGAATCAAGGACTTGAGGACAGGCGTAGAAACAGGGAATACGCAAGCAGTTCTCGACGGTAATCTGGACGCATTTATTGAAGCCAGTTTAAAAAGCGGGTTGTAAAACCCTTTATTACAATCATTTATCAGAGTTAATTTATGGCAGATCAGGACGAACATGCGCTTATCGCGCAACGGCGTGAAAAACTACAGAAAATCAGAGATGAGAAGGCCGTTGCTTTTCCTAATGATTTCCGGCGTGATTCATTTGCTGGGATACTTCATGATAAATTTGATGGAACGAAGGGCGAAACCCTCGAAGAGGAGGGTGTTCGCGTTAAAGTTGCTGGTCGTATGATCGCAAAGCGAGTCATGGGGAAGGCCAGTTTTGTACAACTCCAGGATATGACAGGGCGAATCCAGTTATTTTTGCAGCGAGATAATCTTCCTGAAGGGACTTATCTGGATTTTAAAAGCTGGGATGTTGGAGATATTATTGCAGCTGATGGTGTTATGTTTAAAACCAAGACAGGTGAACTTTCGGTTAGAGTTGATGCGTTTCACTTGCTGACAAAATCGCTACGACCCTTGCCAGAGAAATTTCACGGTCTAACTGACCAGGAAATTCGCTACCGTCAACGCTATCTTGACCTTATTGTTAATGAGGGCTCGCGCAATACATTTATCATGCGCTCCCGCATTGTCCAGTTCATCAGAGACTACCTGAACAGTAAAAATTTTCTCGAAGTAGAAACGCCCATGATGCAGGTTATTCCTGGTGGAGCAACGGCAAAACCGTTTACAACTTATCATAATGCCTTAGGCATGGACCTGTATTTGCGAATAGCCCCTGAACTTTATTTGAAGCGCCTGGTTGTTGGTGGTTTTGAAAAGGTGTACGAGATTAACCGAAGTTTCCGTAACGAAGGTTTATCTACCCGGCATAACCCTGAATTCACCATGCTTGAATTCTACGAAGCCTATGCCGATTATCATGACCTGATGAACAGTACTGAAGATTTATTGCGTTCCATGGCAAAATCGCTACTAGGTGATACAGTGCTCACATACCAGGAGCAGACGCTGGATTTTGGGAAGCCGTTCATCCGAATGACAGTGATAGACTCAATTTTACAGTACAACCCTGAATTATCAGAGGACCAACTCAACACGTTGGAAGCAGCTAGCGACATTGCGAAAACGTTGGAAATCCCGATAAAGCCTTCATACGGGCTCGGTAAAATTCAAATAGAAATATTTGAAAAAACGGTCGAGCATCGCCTGATTGAGCCGACGTTTATTACGGCTTATCCGACCGAGGTATCACCGTTGGCCAGACGCAATGATAAAGATCCCTTTGTGACTGATCGATTCGAATTCTTTGTTGGTGGCCGTGAAATTGCCAATGGGTTTTCTGAATTAAATGACCCTGAAGATCAGGCACAACGCTTTAAGAAACAGGTTGAAGAAAAAGAAGCCGGTGATGATGAAGCGATGCATTTTGATGAAGATTATATCTGTGCACTTGAGCATGGCTTACCGCCGACTGCAGGTGAAGGCATAGGGATTGACCGCCTCGTTATGCTGTTTACCGATTCCCCGTCAATTCGGGATGTTTTATTGTTCCCACACATGCGCCAGTAGACCACTTGAAAAGAAATATTCACTGTCGAGCGAGTGTCTAGCGTGCTCGTTTTTGACCAGCTAGCCGTACGGCGCGGTACGCGACTCCTGTTTGAAAAAGCTTCTTTTCAAATACATGCCAGGCAAAAAGTGGGCGTGACGGGAGCTAATGGTACCGGTAAATCCAGTTTATTTTCATTGATTCTCAATGACTTGCCTGTCGATAATGGTGAGTTCTCTGTTCCGAATGACTGGGTCATTGCTCATGTGTCTCAGGAAACACCCGATGACTCCCGTTCAGCGCTGGAATATGTGCTGGATGGTGATCAGGAGTTGCGCAAGATAGAACAGCAACTGGCTGAGGCAGAAGCGCAGGACAGGGGCGATGAGCTTGCGATATTGCACGGTCGATACGATGAGATCGGCGGATACACAGCGGCTAGCCGCGCTACTCAATTACTCAACGGTATCGGTTTCAAAACAGGTGATGAGCTTCGGCCCGTCAATGATTTTTCAGGCGGCTGGCGGATGCGACTCAATTTAATCCGGGCATTGATGTGTCGTTCGGACTTATTGTTACTCGATGAGCCCACAAATCATCTCGATCTCGACGCCGTTTTCTGGCTTGAAAACTGGCTAAAGCAATGGCCGGGCACCGTGTTACTTATTTCTCATGACCGGGAATTCCTGGATGGAGTCACCGGCTTTATCGCAAACATTGAACAACAGCGCCTGACGTTATTTACCGGCAACTATTCTGCTTTCGAACAACAGCGAGCAGAACATCTGGCGAACCAGCAAGCCTCATATATTAAGCAACAGCGTGAGATTACGCATATTCAGTCTTTTATAACACGCTTTAAAGCGAAAGCGACGAA
>JAZGER010000109.1:0-2618 GCA_036478835.1 Gammaproteobacteria bacterium
CATTATCAAGATAATGAACTCTGCCATTGATTACATACCGGCTACAACTTGCCGAAACCTTACCTCGCATATCAAGGCTTTCATAACAGGGCTTGATTCTTTTAGTGGTATTAACCCACTTAAAAAAATTTTCGATTTCATCAGAAGCACCAGACACCGGATTACTTACTCCATTGCGACGTAACCTGCGAGCAATATACCCGAGGCAAAATATTTACACTGAGACCTTTGCACAATAAAAACACAAGAGGCTAGAATTCCCAGGGACACCAGGAAAATATACGTATATTATTCACACGAAATGCGAAAACAGGTCTATTTTCCTGGCGCCCTGGCAGCTATAAAATGCATCGTGCAATGGTCTCACACTGTTGCAAGATTCCCTTTACTTTCTAACCAGGCTTTTCGGTCTCCAGCACGTTTTTTTGCCAGCAATAAATCAAGCATCTCGTAACCCCGGTCCTTGCTCTCAATCGTCAGCCTGACCAGGCGACGCGTTTCTGGTGCAATGGTGGTTTCACGTAATTGCGAGGGATTCATTTCACCCAGCCCTTTGAAACGTTGCACATTCACCTTACCTTTAAGCTTCTCAGCAGAGATCTGATCCAGTACCGCTTGTCTTTCGCTATTATCAAGCGCATAAAAAACGCGCTTGCCTACATCAATACGATACAGGGGCGGCATAGCCACATAAATGTGACCCGCTTCGACCAAGGGTAGAAAATGCCGCATAAACAGAGCGCATAATAAGGTTGCAATGTGTGCCCCATCTGAATCTGCATCAGCAAGAATGCAGATTTTTCCGTACCTGAGATTCCCCAGATCGCTGGATCCGGGATCAACACCAATCGCCAGTACAACATCATGAACAGCTTGCGAAGCGATGACATCAGCGGTATCCACTTCCCAGGTATTCAATATCTTTCCACGCAGCGGCATGATGGCCTGATAGATACGATCACGCGCCTGCTTTGCAGACCCGCCAGCGGAATCACCCTCAACCAGAAAAAGTTCGCTTTGATTGATATCCGTCGACGTACAATCAGCTAGTTTTCCGGGCAATGCAGGCCCACTGGTAATCTTTTTTCGAGCTACTTTTTTACTCGCCCTTTGGCGCTTTTGCGCCTGTTCAATAGCCAGCTGCGCAATTTTTTCGCCGGCATCGGTATGCTGATTTAACCAAAGGCCAAAGGAATCTTTCACCACGCCAGAAACAAACACCGAACATTCCCGCGAAGACAGTCGCTCTTTCGTTTGACCGGAAAACTGTGGCTCAGCCAGCTTCACAGATAAGATATAGGCACAACGCTCCCAGACATCTTCTGGAGACAGGCGTACACCCCGAGGCAACAAATTTCTGAATTCACAAAATTCACGAATCGCCTCCGTCAGCCCCATCCGCAAACCATTCACATGCGTACCACCTTGAATAGTTGGAATCAAATTCACATAACTATCTGAAACATGATGGCCCTCTTCAGGCAGCCAGGCGAGCGCCCATTCAGCCGCTTCATTTTTACTGGAAAAATCACCGATAAAGGGCGACTCCGGTAACGTCACAGCCTCACCAATAGTCGCGAGCAGATAATCTTTTAAACCTTCTTCATATTGCCATTCATCCTTCTCACCTGTTTTTTCATCGACAAGACGAACGAACAAACCTGGACATAATACGGCTTTTGCCTGCAACACATGCCGCAATTTAGAAAGAGAGAATTTTCCCGAATCAAAATACCCGGCATCTGGCCAAAAACGCACTGTCGTTCCTGTATTCTGCTTACCAACCTGTCCTACTTCATCCAGCCCAGACACCTTTTCTCCGCCCTTAAACGAAATATTGTATTCCTTACCGTTACGTCTGACCCAAACTTCCAGGTTTTTTGACAACGCATTAACCACAGAAATACCAACACCATGAAGCCCCCCAGCAAACTGATAATTCTTATTTGAGAACTTAGCACCCGCATGCAATCGAGTCAGAATGACTTCAACCCCGGAAACCCCTTCCTCCGGATGAATGTCAATGGGCATACCGCGACCATTATCCTTCACCTGCAACGAACCATCCTTAAAAAGAGTCACCTCAATCTTGCTGGCAAACCCCGCCATGGCTTCGTCAACACTGTTATCAATCACCTCCTGAGCAAGATGATTGGGCCGGGTCGTATCCGTATACATGCCCGGCCGCTTCCGGACTGGATCAAGACCACTTAAAACCTCAATGGAAGATGCGCTATAACTTTTTGACATTCACTCGCCCGTTTTGATTGCAGATTGCTGACAATATAAACACGCTATTCTACCGATAAATCGGTAAAAATCTGCATCGTTGTGAATTATTTCTCGGGAGAATGCCCCATATCGGGGAAGAGATGGAGTATCTGGAAAAGCCTGAAAGCTGTATTACCTGGCAGCATAGCCTTGCCCACCGTTTGTTCTACCAGCCTATTGCTTCGTCTCAGCCACCAGAACGGTCGACTGAGCAAATTGCTTAAAATCCTGAATTTGTTCAGTAATGATAGAATAAACAATTGTAAAATCAATCTTATTATAGCCATGCACAGCAATATTGCGAAAACCCACTGCCCTCTTCATATTGCTAGCTGTTTGCTGATTGA
>JAZGER010000110.1:0-25300 GCA_036478835.1 Gammaproteobacteria bacterium
CCAGCGCATAGTCCTCCAAATTCAGGAACCCTGCTGCGCCACTCCCTGACAAGTGCTCTTCTTTCGCCTGCTTCAATGTTGTCGAATACCCCTCCAGCCCTAGAATATACTCGGTCATAATGCCGTAAATAGGGGAATGCAAGTCTGGGTGTGCCAGGCGCTTTATCTGATAAACATAATCTTTCGCCTTTAACTCGCGACTACCGGTTTGAGTAAAGTCCGAGATGGTCTTACTCAAGCTTAACTGCTCTCTGGATAAAGGCCGGTAAGCGGGTTGTCCATTCGGTTTTTTTGCAAAAGCAGGATGTGGCTGATACAAAATACCCGGCTTAATCTGTATATCATAAACACTATAAGCAATTTTTTGATCGGCCACACCATTAGGTAGTGGGTTTCTATCTGCATCCAGAAAATAAGGTTGGGGTATTTCGACGGCCGTTAATGGCGCTAATTCATAAGGGCGCTTCAGGTAATGGTATTGCAGGGGGGGCTCATAAATCTGCCCGGTAAAAACAACTTCGTTTGAACTGTAGGACTGCACTGGATCAAGATGATTCGGGCGCTTGCTAAACGACGAATACAAGATACCCTGCTCTGCCTGTTCTAGCGGGTATGGGCTATTCCAGGACTGTCCATCGCAACCCGCTACACTGGTCAGAACGAGCAGGGTGAATAGCAGATAAACCATAGCATTAGAATTCGATAACATAGCCGCAAATTATAGGTGATTCTTCATGTATAAGGCCAGAATGTTCTGTTTATATTTACCGAAGAGCTGAAACAGCATCATACCATTGTCGGTAGTCTCATCAACTCTCAAACAAACCCTTTCAGTCTTTCCTCTTTTCCGGTAACTTACTCCCTAAATTGACTTAAAGAAGGTTATTTCTATGGGATTCTTATCAGGGAAACGCGCTTTAATTGTTGGCCTCGCCAGTAATCGCTCTATTGCCTATGGTATTGCTCAAGCCATGCACCGTGAAGGAGCTCAACTGGCGCTCACCTATCAAAATGAAAAACTTCAGGGTCGAGTCGAAAAATTTGCTAGCGAATTTGACACGGATATCGTCATTCCCTGTGATGTTTCCAGCGATGAAGAGATAGAAGCTGTTTTTGACCATCTCGATAACTACTGGGATTATCTGGATATCATTATCCATTCTGTCGCCTTTGCACCAAGACCTGAACTGGAAGGCGATTATCTTGATTCAGTCAGCCGTGACGGTTTTAGAATTGCGCACGAAATCAGCTCTTATAGCTTTTCGGCACTCGCCAAGGCTGGCTGTCGAATGATGGAAGGCCGCGACGGCTCACTATTAACCCTCAGTTATCTGGGCGCTGAAAAAGCGATGCCTAACTACAATGTCATGGGGCTTGCAAAAGCCAGCCTTGAAGCCAATGTCCGATACATGGCGCAAAGCCTGGGACCCGATGGCATCCGCGTGAATGGAATTTCTGCTGGCCCGATCAAAACATTGGCTGCCGCTGGCATCAGTAATTTTAGAAAAATGCTCAAGCTGATGGAAAAAACCGCCCCTCTGAGAAAAAATGTCAGCATCGAAGAAGTCGGGAATGCCGCCGCATTTTTATGCTCTGATCTGGCATCGGGTATCACGGGTGAAATTACCCATGTGGATTGTGGCTATAATATTATTGGTATGCCACCGCTTGAGGACTAATCCGTTGAACGCCATACACTATTTTTTAATCGCCCCTCTTTGCCGACTGACGGTCATCAGCAGCCTGCTATTCTCTCCGTTAGCGCTGGCAGATGAATATCAAATTGAACTGCTCATTTTTGAGCACCTGGCCTCGGCAACCAGTGACGAAACCTGGGAAGACGCTTTAATTGACATACCCGTTTCTGGAACCCGAAATGTCCAATGGGTTAATTATAACGAGCGACAATTGAACGCTGAAAATGCGCGACTGAAAAGCTCCAGGAACTACAGGCCGTTACTACACACTGCCTGGATAGAAGATGTCCCGAAAAAGGCCTCGGCACGTGCTGTCCGTTTGCCGGGTAATGTCGAGTTATCGTCAGAAGGTAAAAAACTGCGTGGCACGGCCAAAGTTTATGTCGGCAGGTATTTACATCTTGATCTGGATTTATATTTGCCCGCAGGGGAAACAGCGACCATTAATGGCATCAACCTGTCAAGCACACCCAACCGCTACCACCTAAAGGAATCGCGCCGGATGAGGAGCAAAAAAGTTCACTACTTTGACCATCCTCATATCGGTGTCATCGCTGTGATTACCCCTCTCTAATCGCCTTGCTACCAAGAGATTGCTCGTGCTCTAAAACAAGGTTGGAATTGCAGTCTCTAATAGATGGCGAACGTCTGTCATCCCACTGGACAAATTTTTCTCAATAGTTTCCATGCTGATTTCAGACTCCCCACGCCCTGCCGCATGATTTGAAACAACCGCACAATGCGCGTAACACAAACCCGCTTCTCGAGCCAATGCGGCCTCAGGCATACCGGTCATGCCTACAATATCGCAGCCGTCTCTTTCCATACGGTTAATCTCCGCTGCCGTTTCCAGCCTTGGCCCCTGCGTGGCCCCGTAAACACAGCGTGCAACACTATCGAGTGATAACCTCCCAGCCGCATTAACCAGCGCATCACGAACATCAGAACAATAAGGCTCTGTAAAATCGATATGAACGACCTGCGAAAGATCAGACTCAAAAAATGTATGTTGGCGTGACCAGGTGTAGTCAATAATCTGATTAGGAAATGCCAGTTGGCCAGGCCGCATCGATGCGTTAATACCGCCTACTGCCGCAACAGAGATCACTTTTTTAATCCCCATTTCTTTCAACGCCCAGATATTCGCACGGTAATTCACCATGTGGGGTGGAATCGTATGACCCTGCCCGTGCCTTGCCAAAAAGATCACATCGTGGCCGCATAAATCGCCAATAATCAGGGGTGCAGACGGCTCACCAAACGGTGTTCGGGTCACTTTCCTCTGCCGGATCACCAAATTTTTTAATGCTGTCAAACCTGTCCCACCAATAATCGCTACTTCTGACATTCGACTTCCTCACAATCATTAACAGCATAAATGCTGGTAAGGTTTCTCATGTAACCATGATAATCCATACCACAACCGAAAACGTATCGGTCTTCCACCTGCAAACCAATAAAGTCAGCAGATAAACCGGGCACTTTCCGGTCGTGTACTTTCTCTACCAGAACGGCACTGTACACAGCACGGGCTCCCTGCTGTTTGCAATAATGCAGAATCGCCGCCAGCGTAATCCCTTCGTCCAGAATATCATCGACCACAAGAATGATACGGCCAGATAAATCAATGTCTGGCTTATGCAGCCAGGTTAATTCCTGGCCAACCAACCCGCCGTTGTAACGGGTCGCATGCAAATAATCTAACTGCACTGGACGTTGCAGGCGGGTAAATAATCCTGCTGCCGGAACCAGCCCACCCACCATGACGCATAGCAATAACAGCTCGTCATTGATAAATTTTTCACTTATCGCCAGCGTCATTTTGTCCAATGCGTTATCTACCGCTTTTGCATCGAATAACACATCAGCTTTCGCCAATACCTGATTTGCCTGATGAGCAGTCACTGTCATAATGAATTCCAGGAATTTCGTTATTCCATATCCATATCAAGCCAGGGCTCTTTTTCAATGGCTTTAAGATTACGCACGGCCTGTTGCCATTGAGCAGAGTAACCCAGTTTCTCAAATTTTATTCTGGGTCGCGCATGCAATAAAGATAAACGCATCGCCGATGCAGGCTGATTATAGTGCTCCAGTGACTCGACCACCTGAATCGCTTCATCAGGATGGTTACAAACCAACGCCATATCACACCCTGCTTCCAGTGCCGCATGCGCTCGATCAATATAGCTCCCGGCCCAGGCAGCGCCTCCCATACTCAGGTCATCACTAAAGATAGCGCCCTGAAAATCCAATTGCCCACGCAAAACATCCGTCAACCAGAACCGGGAGAAGCCTGCTGGCTGGGGGTTGATGGCGGTGTACAGAACATGTGCTGCCATCATGCCATTGAGACCACTGGCGGCAAGACGTTGAAACGGGACAAGGTCTTCCATCTGAATGTCTGCAAAACTTCGATCATCTTCAGGCAGTTTTTTATGTGAGTCTGCGGTAACCGCCCCATGCCCTGGAAAATGTTTGCCAACCGATGCCATGCCAGCAGAATGCATTCCACGTTGGTATGCCTGCGCCAGATCGGCAACGGCTGCAGGCTGCTGATGAAAAGCTCGATCACCGATAACACTTGAAACACCTCGATCCAGGTCAAGCACCGGTGCAAAACTCAGATCAACACCGCAGGCAGTCAGCTCTGTCGCCATCAACCAGCCGCTGCTTTCTGCCAGTTGCAGCGCTGCCTCTGACTGTTGGTCAAACTGTTTCCCAAAAAGTGCGGCGGGAGGAAGGCGGGTAAACCCATCACGAAACCGCTGCACTCGCCCGCCTTCCTGATCGACAGCAATTAACAAGGGAGGCGTTCTTACCGCACGAATAACAGCTACCATTTCCTGCAGTTGTTCAGGCGTTTCATAATTTCTAGAAAAAATAATAACGCCACCAACAGCCGGGTGAGCGAGTAATTCACACTCTTCAGGCAACACTTCTGTGCCTTTCAGATCCAGCATAATAGGCCCCAATGTCATACCATTTCAGCTCTTAATCGATGAATCATCATGAATATACACAGCGGTCCCTATAGCGATTTGATCAAACAGGTCTATGACGTCTGCATTGCCCATACGGATGCATCCGTGCGAGTCAGGCTCACCCTTCATTAACTCATCGGGGCAACCGTGAATATAAATATAGCGCCGCATTGTATCGACATTACCAAGACGGTTATAGCCCTTTTCACACCCCGATAACCAGAGTATACGACTTAGAATCCAGTCCCGGTCCGGGTATTCATAGCCTCGTTGATCGGTATAAATTTCTCCTGTCTGGCGACGTCCAACAAACACGCTACCTGCTCTCGCGCCCGCGCCTATTTTCGCACGAATAATATGACGGCCGCGTGGAGTACATTCACTCCCTGAAAGTTCGCCGCCCCCATTTTTTGCAGTCGATACCGGATATGTTGACAAAATGTCTTTACCGCCAGACAGGGTCAGTGCCTGACTAGCAATATGAATATCGATTTTTTTAGTCATTGTTTTGTACCGGCATTCGCCAAGTGTAACAAGCGCACACGCAAGTGGCGAAATTCTGTCTGATCCAGACTGTCAGGCAACAACACCAATGTTTCCTTTTTCCCGCCTGGTAATTGAAATGAAGCGACCACGAGCCAGGCGGTCATATAAAACGACACGTTCAACGTCGCAGCGCAAGTAAGCCCACACCGGGTTAAATGCCAACCGGTCACCGTATGAAACGAGATACGGCTAATCCGCTTCTCACCTGTTAGCTTTTGAATCTGTAAAACTGCGTACCCCAAAAGGAGAAGTGCAGCACTCAGTCGAAAAAACCAGTCGACTGGCGTCATCAGCCAGACGAGCGCAGTCAATAAATAGCTCAATCCAATAAATAGTTGCAAATACCGGGAAGGCCTGAGCTCTACCCGCAATTTTACGGCAAATCCTTTTGCCATTTAATCACCCTCTATCCGTTCTTATCTGGGAAAACAAAAATTAGCCGCAAAGACCAGAAATCTGCTACATTTATACTACTAATGAAACATAATTTCAAAAGACAGGTGACGACAGGATGAATGAAGATTGGGCCAATTTCTTACGCGCTGCAGGTGCTGAATTTTCAGCAGAGGGCATTGCGAGTTTCGGTAATCCGCTTCGGGAGATCAGTGTCGCGCTGACAGGGGTCGTTTTCGCTGACTTATCCCACTATGGTTTGATTTCCGCCCAGGGAGAGGAAGCAGAAAGTTTTCTGCTGGCACAATTCACTAACGACCTGAAACAGGTCAATGAAAAAACCAGCCAACTGACCGGATACTGCAACCCGAAAGGTCGATTACTCGCCATTATGCGCGCGTTTAAACGTGACGATAGTCTCTATCTCAGTCTCCCGGCGTCAATGACTGAACCCACCCTCAAACGCCTGCGTATGTTTGTGCTTCGTGCCAAAGTGACTCTCGAGGATGCTGGCGATACCTACATTCATCTCGGCGCTTCCGGTAACGGTGTTGATACTATCATTCGTGACACACTTGGCCTGCTACCAGAATCAGTCAATCAAGTTGCGCAAAATCATGAATCTCTGGTTATTCAGGTCCCAGGCCCTATGCCTCGCTATGAAATCTACACCAGCAAAGAAATGGCAAAATCAGTATGGAATGCCCTGAATGTTGGTGGCGCTCCCATCGCAAGTGATGCCTGGGCCTTGCTCAACGTACAGGCGGGTATCCCGGAAATCGTTCCAGAAACAACTGAAACCTTTATTCCCCAAATGATCAACCTGCAATTGATCGATGGCGTCAGTTTCAAAAAAGGCTGCTACCCCGGACAGGAAATCGTCGCCCGTATGCAATATCTCGGTAAACTCAAAAAACGGATGTATGCAGCCATGCTATTGACGTCTAAAGCGCCCGCCCCTGGATCAGACATCTATCAGCAAGGTAAGAACCAGCCCGTTGGGAAAGTTGTTAGCCTCGCACCCCACCCAGATAGTGGGTATGCCTTACTTGCCGTATTGCAAATCAAATCTGCAGAAGATGTTCACACAGAGCTCTATATTGAAGGTGACGACAGTACCTTACTTGCTCTGACAAAACTACCCTATGCCTTTCCGAACGATGATGATGAATAATTATTTTTCGGTCAATGCGACACCCTCGAACTCAACGCCCGCCAGACCTGTTTGCATAAACGACCGTATATTCTTATGGCTCTCCCCGCTCGGATCGGCAAGCACTTCCTGATAATATTGCCCGAAACAAAGCAGCGTTTGCCTATCTGATAATTCATGGAGTTTAGCGAAATAAAATATTTTTGAAGAGCCAGCATTCTCTCCCGCCTTATTTCGCATTTCTCCGTTAGAGAATGCTGTCGGGGAAAAAATATAATGATTGTCGATCATTTGTATAATCTCATTAAACTCAGCAACCGCTAACTCAGACTCCAGGTTCTTAATCAATTCATAAACTGTCAAAATATTCCTCATTATTATTTAGTTGAAACCATTGAACCCCGCAGTGAAAATCGTGCCATTAATGTTTCACTCTATCTCGGGTTCAGCCCAGGCTCAACATTAAAATTTACCGTTATCGTTTTTCCATTCATTACTCGGAGGAATTACTTCGGTAGTATCCCAATGCTCAACAATTTTTCCATTTGAAAGTCGAAAAAGATCATAGAATGCAGAATGCGCATCATCAAATAAGCCTTCGCTCACGGACAATACAAAATTTCCTTCCGCTAGAGTACGGTGATTTTTTTTGTACTTTGTCGTGTTATTACTGCTCTGCGCATGTTCAGAAAGTATTTTGTGAAACGAAGATCAATGATCAATGGATTATGCTCGGTGTAGTCGTTTTCATCTATATAGTCACTTAGAGCATCAAGTTGACCATCGATAAGAACCTGATTAACAAAAGAGTTTACAGCATCTCGGTTGACTTCAGTTTTATCGCGATCGATTACGTGGGTTGAGCCATCAACCATCGTGTGTCCAGAAGGATTTGGCCCCTGCCTATGTTGAATATTATCCCAATGTTCGACGGTTTGATCACCTTCAAACCTAAAGACTTCAAATCCAATATTTGAGCTGGAAAAGTCGTATTCAGTATGGGCAAATATATAATCGCCATCTTCGAAAACACGAACAATATTGACGCGTGGGTTGCTCCTGGATAAGCGCTTGAATAATGCAGCCAGGCCTTCGCCACCCTCGTGTGTTTGTGGATATAGCCAACGGCAATCACATCAGATAGATCCGTCAACACGTGAACAATAACAGGGCAAGTAGCGCTTTTCTTCTATTTTAGATTAAAAAATAGATATAACTAATTGAATTACCAAGTAAAAATAGTCTATCCATTGGATGTAAAAACGCTGTGTTACAAACTCTGCTGAGATGGTATTAAGACTCATTGACAATAAAACCAAAAGCCCAAAACCTTCTACGAGAGGCAGTTTTGTAGCATTTTGATCCAATCGGGATTTATATTGCCAATTATTAACACTTTCTATTACACAGAATCTACATAAGAGTGCGAGCATGCAGCTATCATCACTTTATGCGAAAATACGTCGTTTTAATTCTAGCTTATTGAGCGATAATGTCTGCCTCTGATTTACCGAATACAAACCCAATGACACCGGCCCTTCCCCAGCCAGGCCAGACGATCGTCTGGTCGCGGTTATATGGGGATAGTTTACCTTTGCTCATTGCGAATGCGGCTACGCAATGCGATGGGCCGCTTGTCTGCCTGACCAGTGATAGCCAGGCAGCTGAAAAGCTGCAAGGGCAAATAGCCTTTTACACAAGCGCCTCTGACCTGAAGATCATTTGTTTCCCGGACTGGGAGACATTACCTTACGACAGTTTTTCACCTCACCAGGATATTATTTCAGAGCGCCTGGAAGCCTTGTATCATTTGCCGACGATGCAGTCGGGTATTATTCTTGTGCCAGTTGCAACGTTCCTTCAGCGGTTACCGCCGCGCAACTTCCTGGATGCCCATAGCCTGTTGCTCGATTCGGGTGACTCACTGGATATTGATAACTTGCGCAACCGACTTGAGAAAGCCGGCTATATTTGTGTGTCTCAAGTAATAGAACATGGTGAGTTTGCAGTACGAGGATCCTTAGTTGACCTCTTTCCCATGGGGAGCCAGACGCCCTTTCGAATTGACCTTTTCGACGACGAGATCGAATCCATTCGCACCTTCGACCCTGAAACACAACGCTCCGTCGACACGGTAGATTCCATTAAATTATTACCTGCACGCGAATATCCACTTGACGATGCCGGGATCAAACATTTCAGACAGGCTTACCGTGAAATATTCCCAGGCGACCCTAAGTTGTCACAGGTCTATTCTGATGTCAGCGCAGGGATAGCCTCAGCAGGTGTTGAATATTATTTACCGTTATTTTTTGAAGAGACAGCCACATTATTTGATTACCTGCCGGGCAACTGTCTGGTCATTGAGTCTGCAGATGCACAGGCTGCAACTGAATCTTTGCGTGACCAGATCAAGGATCGATATGCAGCGTTATCTCATAACCTGGAACGCCCTCTCCTGCCGCCAGAAATGCTTTTTGTTAACCATGCGGACTGCGAACAAACACTCGCTGAGCAAGCATTAATTCAAACACAGAAAAATGAGTCCCCTGAAGCCAGTAGCACCACCTTTTCTTTCGCGACCAGTAGCCTGCCTGCATTAACGATACAGGCCCGAGCCGAACAACCGGCAGCGGCCTTGCGACAATTTCTTGATGGGTTCCCCGGGCGAGTACTTATCACAGCTGAGTCGGCTGGGCGTCGTGAGTCTCTCTATGACCAGCTAAGAGGGTTTAATTTTCAACCCATAAAAATGCGCAGCTGGGCAGACTTTCTGTCTACCGAGGGTTCTTTGGGCATCCTGGAAGCGCCTATAGACAGTGGATTTCGCCTCGATCTAGATCCGGCAATTGCGATCATTGCAGAAACTCAACTATTTGGTGCTCGAACCTCACAGAATAAACGACGCAAAACCCGCAAGGATGCGCAGGCCATCATCCGCAACCTGACAGATTTAAATGAGGGTGCGCCTGTCGTTCACGAGGACAATGGCGTTGGGCGGTACCTTGGATTACAGAAACTTTCAGTTGGCGATCTTGAAACAGAATTTCTGGTACTGGAATACGCCGGCGGAGACAAACTGTATGTTCCTGTTTCCTCCCTCGATCTGATCAGTCGGTATACCGGTGCATCCCCTGAAAATGCACCCTTGCATCGTCTTGGCACAGATCAATGGGAGAAGGCCCGAAAAAAAGCAGCAAACCGCGCCCGGGATGTCGCCGCTGAGTTACTGGATATCTATGCCAGACGCGCAGCAAAACAGGGCCATCGCTTTATCATTGATATGAACGAATACATGGCGTTCAAGTCAGCCTTTCCGTTTGAAGAAACGCCGGATCAGGAACAGGCTATCGATGCCGTACTTGAGGATATGTCTTCCCAACAACCCATGGATCGTGTTGTCTGTGGTGATGTAGGTTTTGGGAAAACAGAAGTTGCCATGCGCGCTACCTTTATTGCTGTGCAGGGAGGCAAACAGGTCATCGTGCTCGTCCCGACTACCTTGCTTGCGCAGCAGCATTATCAGAATTTCTGTGACCGTTTTGCCGACTGGCCTGTACAGATTGAAGCGCTGTCACGTTTTAAAACAAAAAAACAACAGGCAACCATTATTGATGCCTTTTCAAAAGGCACTCTGGATGTTCTCATCGGCACACATAAAGTACTGAGTGATGATGTTAAAGTGGCCAATCTGGGGCTTGTGATTATCGATGAAGAACATCGTTTTGGCGTGCGCCAGAAAGAGAAACTCAAATCCTTACGTTCTGAAGTTGACCTTTTAACTCTCACGGCAACACCGATCCCCCGCACCCTGAATATGTCTCTTTCTGGACTGCGTGACTTATCGATTATTGCAACGCCGCCGTCGCAACGACTTGCTGTGAAGACTTTCATCAGTGAATGGAACATTGATTTAATAAAGGAAGCTTTTCTACGTGAAATCAAACGCGGCGGGCAAGTGTATGTGTTACACAATGATGTGCAGTCAATCGATCGTATTGGCCGGGAGTTATCTGAGCTTATTCCTGAAGCATCTATTGGCATTGGCCATGGGCAAATGCGCGAACGCAAACTTGAACAGGTGATGCTGGATTTTTACCATCAACGATTCAATACTTTGCTATGCACCACAATCATTGAAAGTGGGATAGACATTCCCTCTGCAAACACCATTATCATTAACCGTGCGGACAAACTTGGCCTGGCGCAATTACACCAGCTACGCGGGCGTGTCGGGCGCTCTCACCACCGCGCCTATGCTTACCTTATCGTGCCACCACGCAAAGCGATGTCAGCCGATGCGATTAAGCGCATTGAAGCCATAGAGTCCCTCGAAGACCTGGGGGCTGGATTCACCATCGCCACCCATGATCTGGAAATACGCGGCGCGGGCGAGCTGCTGGGTGATGATCAAAGCGGTCAAATTCATGAAATTGGCTTTAGCATGTACACCGAGTTACTGGAGCGCGCAGTGTCTGCTTTGAAAGCCGGCCTGATACCTGATCTCGATCAACCTTTAAACCAGGGGACCGAAGTAGACCTACAAATTCCCGCATTGATTCCTGATGATTATATGCCCGATGTCCATACTCGACTCATTCAGTATAAACGCATCTCCAGTGCGAACGACCCTGCAGAATTACGCGAATTAAAAATCGAGTTAATAGACCGCTTTGGGCTTTTGCCAGACCCAGTAACCAACCTGTTTGGCATTACAGAAATCAAGCAATTTGCCAAATCAATGGGCATACGAAAAATCGATGTCGGCGATCACTCCGGGCGGCTGGTTTTTGATGCTCAGCCAAAAGTTAACCCTGAAACCATTATTAAAATGGTGCAGACACAACCCGATATTTATACGCTGGAAGGGTCGAAGAAATTTCGTTTCAAGTTCACGACTGAGCCGGGGAAAGAGCGGATTGAACGGCTAAAGAGTTTACTGGAGTCTCTAAAAACATAGAGCAGAGGTCTTACCACTGACCCGCTACACTGGCTGTTTTGCATTCGCTGAATCAACCAGAAAGGTGGTTTCACCTTCACTTCTCGCTATCACAACCGCAGCACAGGAATCACTAAAAACATTCACCGATGTTCTAAACATATCCAGAATGCGGTCAACAGCCAGGATCAGTCCAATCGCTTCTACTGGTAAACCGATCGTTGTAAGAATGATCGTGATAGCAACCAGGCTGGCCGCAGGAATGCCTGCAACACCGATCGATGTTAGTAACGCGACGGTAACGATTAAAAACTGCGTCCCTATTCCCAGCTCCAGACCGTAAGCCTGCGCAATAAACATAGCGGCAACACATTCATATAATGCGGTTCCATCCATGTTCACGGTTGCCCCCAATGGCAACACAAAACTACTGGTACGATTTGAAACGCCCGCCCGATCACGCACACATTCCATCGTTAATGGCAGTGTCGCTGATGAGGAGGCTGTAGAAAATGCAGTTAACAAAGCCGGGGTCATCGCCCTGTAGTGACGAATAGGATTAACCTTTGCAATAAACGCTAAAATCAATGGCATGGTGATAAAGACATGAATAGCAAGTGCCAGTAGTACGCTCAGTGTGAATCCACCTAACGATACAATCAGGATATGCATCTGATCCGCGTCAATTCCTGCTATAACTTTTGCAACGAGGCCAAAAACACCAATGGGGGCAAATTTCATAATCCAGTTGGTCATTTCCATCATGACATCCATGATGCTCTGCCAGAACCTGGATTGTATTTTCGCAAGATCAGGCTTTATTTTAGTAACAAAATAGCCGAACAGTAAACTGAAAAAGATGATGCCCAGCATTTGTCCATCAGCAGCCGCGGCAACAATATTGGGTGGCACCATATTTAAAAAGATATCGAAAACATCAGTAGCAGAATGCCCTTCTACCTTATCAATGACGCTGGCAAGTTCGGCATCATTAACGCCCAGTATTTCTTTTGCTGGCTCGCCGTTTACGATTCCAGGCTGGATAACATTGACAATCGTCAATCCAACCAAAATAGCCAATAAGCTACTAACAAGATAAAAGGCAATCGTTTTTGCACCTAGCCGACCGAGACCGTCTATATTGCTCATACCGGAAATACTGGAAATCATTGAAGAAACGATTAATGGGACAATAATCATTTTCAGAGCATTCAGGAATAAAGCGCCAATAAAATCAAATAACGAGTAAAAATGCACGCCGGAAAAGCTGCCATCGACACCCGCCATACGACCCGCTATGACGGCCAGACAAATGGCGATCAGTATTTGCCAGTGTAAAGCCAGGCGCATCAGTTCGTGCTACTCGTCAGTATCTGAAAGAATTTCGACGACAGCGTTTTCTTTCAGATTACTGATAGCTGAAGCAGCCTGGGTCTGACCAAACATCCGCTCAAAACCTCGTCGAAGCTGGCTTTTTTCTGTATCTGTTAGTGTTGTCGTGTCAGGCTCGTTCACGGCATCAAGCCTGATAATGACATAATCACCATTCGGTAATGCCTGACCACTATAGACAGTTTCACTACCAGCTCCAGGCTGCTGTTTAAAGGCCGCGTCAACAACATCCCGGCTATGTTCTGAAACTGTGCGCAATGCATCTTTCACTTCAGTATAGGTTCTTTTGTCTAGCTGCTCGAATGATTTGAGTGAAGTGCCTTTTCTTGCCTGGGCCAGCAACTCTTCACCTTTCACTTTAGCCTGCTCCCCGGCTTTTTCATTCAACAGAGAAACATTGATGCTCCCCTCAACAGATTCAAACGGTTTTATTTTTTCTGACTCGCGATCCAGAATACGCGCGACAATCACTTCATTCTGCCCGACTTCAATTGTCGTACTGTTATTGCCTGATTCGAGGACATCTTCACTGAAAATAGCAGCTAAAAGCGCCGGAAACTGCCCAACACCGGGACCTCCTCCCCTGTTCAGCCAATCACTCTGGTCAATTTTCAGACCCATGTCTTCAACAACGGCTTCCAGAGAACCAGGGGACTCATAACTTAAATCTGTCAACTGTTCTGATTTTTCATAAAAGACTTCAGCAGCCTGATTATTTTTTAGCTCCGCTTCAAGTTCCATACGGGCTTCTTCAAAAGCTTTCATTTTACTTGCTTTTATATCTGTTAATTTAATGATATGGAATCCGAACTGACTACGAACAAGCTCGCTAATATCACCAATAGCCATTGAAAACGCAGCTGCTTCGAACTCAGGCACCATTGCCCCTTTCCCAAAAAAACCCAGGTCGCCATCATTTTCTACAGAACCTGGATCACTCGAATATTTGCCGACCAAATCAGAAAACTCAGCCCCGTCCAGCAATTCGTCAAGGATATTCTCAGCCTTGATTTCCGCAGCTTCTTCAGCTGAGTCATCACCTGCCGGTACATCTATCAGGATATGACTAGCTCTGCGCTGCTCCTGCTGGATAAGTGATTCCTTTCTTTCCTGGTAGTACTCTTCTAACTCTGTCGAATCGATTGTTATCTCCAGCTCAAGATCCGACTGGCGTAGTGAAACATACTCCACTTTGACCCTTTCTGGCTCCATGTACACGGAGCTATTAGTCTCATACTGTGCTTTGACTTCTTCATCCGTCACCGTCACCGTTTCTGTGAAAGGCAATTGCGCGATGATTAAATAAGCAAAATCACGTTTTTGCTGTTGAATTCGAAATGCGCTCAAAAGCTCTGATTCCGTGATAAATGCCGTATCTTCAAAACCCTTTAGAAATTGGCTGCTTTGCAGACTCTTGCGAACATCCTCTTCAAAAACCTTAGCGCTTACACCTCTTGAAAAGAGCAGCTGCTGATATTTTTCCTGAGAAAATTTCCCATCTTCCTGTAAGTTTGGCACCGCCTGTAAAAAATTCACCAAATACTGGTTGCTCACTGTGAACTTGTGTTTTTCAGCTGCCTGCAGAATAACTTCCTGTTGCACGACTGAATCAATTGCAGAAGATTTCAGAAATTCGTCTGAAACTAATGACGGGTTATATGCATCCCCCATCATGCTTTGCATTCTGGCTCTCTGACCTTCTATCGCTTGTTGTAATTGCCCAGGAGATATTTCTTTGTCATTAACTTTTGCCACATAGGCACTGGATTTATCTTCAAGGTAAGAACCAAGACCAAACAGGGCGAAAGTTAAAATAATAAGGCCGATAACCGCCCAGCCTAAAACACCAGTAATGCGTTCGCGCATGGCTTGTAACATAATAATTACCCAGCTATAAAATAGTTGTTGAGAGCTTGCTTATGATTATAAAAAAAAGGCGCCCATAGGACGCCTGATTTTCAAAGTATGGCGGAGCGGACGGGACTCGAACCCGCGACCCCCGGCGTGACAGGCCGGTATTCTAACCAGCTGAACTACCGCTCCTGGACCTTGGTGGGTGCTGAGGGGATCGAACCCCCGACATTCGCCTTGTAAGGGCGACGCTCTCCCAGCTGAGCTAAGCACCCTGAAGAAGCCGCTTAGTTTAAGGCATCCTTAAATGCTTTACCAGCCTTAAAGCCAGGTGCTTTTGACGCTTTGATCTGAATGGTTTCACCTGTCCGCGGGTTACGTCCAGCTCGGGCAGCACGATGACGAACTTCAAATGTGCCGAACCCTACCAGTGTAACCTGATCGCCTTTTCTAAGTGTTTCCACAACAGAATCCAGAACGGCGTCAACCGCACGTGCTGCTGTTGCTTTCGAAATATCTGCCGACTCGGCAACTGTGTCTATTAGTTCAGTCTTGTTCATTAAAAATCACCCTCCGAAATTTGTTAACTTGCTGAGCAATGAACTGGTGATTGTACACTTTGGTGAGTATAAAACACCAGCTTAGTTGCAGTGGTGGTGTTTTATACAAGGTATGACAAAGCCCGTCAACACTTGTTTTCGGGCTTTGTCATATCTTTTGGTTTTACTAGACTAGTGAGCGCGCACAGGCTTGGATTTTGATGCTTTTTTAGCCTTTGCCTTTGCCCCTTCCTGCTTACCTTCACCCGCACCTTTATCCAGAGGCCTTGGAATATGTGTTAAAGCAAGCTCCAGGACTTCATCAATCCATCTCACTGGCTTGATATCCAGTTTATCTTTAACATTTTCAGGTATCTCAGCCAGATCCTTGCGGTTTTCCTCAGGGATAAGCACGGTAGTAATACCTCCACGGTGAGCTGCAAGTAACTTTTCTTTCAGGCCGCCAATAGGTAAAACCTCTCCACGTAACGTTATTTCTCCTGTCATCGCCACATCCGCACGAACAGGGATTTTAGTTAACGCCGAAACTAACGCTGTACACATACCCACACCGGCACTTGGCCCATCTTTGGGTGTTGCGCCTTCAGGAACATGTATATGAATATCAAACGCCTGATGAAAGCCCTCATCTATTCCTAGCAATTGAGCCCGACTTCGAACCACCGTTGTTGCCGCCTGAATTGATTCCTGCATTACATCACCTAGCTGGCCAGTATGAATCAAACGTCCCTTACCGGGGACAATGATCGATTCGATAGTCAGCAACTCGCCGCCCACTTCGGTCCATGCAAGACCCGTCACCTGCCCTACCTGATCATGCTCTTCAGCACGACCATAACGGAAGCGTTTCACGCCCAGATATTTTTCGATATTATCTGCGGTTACTGTAACTGCTTTGGTTTTCTTTTCCAGCAATAACTCTTTCACAACCTTACGACAAAATTTCGAAATTTCTCGTTCAAGGCTGCGAACACCGGCTTCTCGTGTATAGAAGCGCACCACATCCTGGATAGCATCTTCGCTAACAGTTAGCTCATTCTCTTTAAGACCGTTTGCAGCAATCTGCTTGGGTAATAAGTAACGAATAGCAATATTAATTTTTTCATCTTCTGTATACCCAGGAATACGAATTACTTCCATTCGATCCAGTAATGGCCCAGGAATATTCAGCGTATTGGCCGTTGCCACAAACATGACATCAGACAGGTCAAAGTCAACTTCAAGATAGTGGTCGCCAAATGAATTGTTTTGCTCTGGATCGAGCACTTCAAGCAACGCCGACGAAGGGTCTCCACGGAAGTCGTTAGACATTTTATCTATTTCATCCAGCAAAAATAGTGGGTTTCTTACCCCAACCTTTGACAGATTCTGTATTATTTTACCTGGCAAGGACCCAATATACGTGCGTCGATGCCCTCTTATTTCTGCTTCATCTCGAACACCGCCAAGGGACATTCTCGAAAATTTTCGATTGGTTGCACGCGCAATCGAACGACCCAGCGACGTTTTACCTACACCAGGCGGCCCAACAAGGCAGAGTATCGGTCCTTTTAATTTACGGACTCGCTGCTGCACTGCAAGATATTCAAGGATGCGTTCCTTCACTTTTTCAAGACCATAATGATCTTCTTCGAGCACACTCTCTGCTCGGCTTAAATCATGACGAATTTTCGTCCGTTTTTTCCAGGGGACATTAACCAGCCAGTCAATATAATTTCTAACGACACTGGCTTCAGCTGACATTGGCGACATCATTTTCAGCTTGTTTAATTCGGAATCCGCCTTTTCTTTTGCTTCCTTGCTCATGCCCGCTTTGGTGATTTTTTCCTGCAGCTCCTCCACTTCATTCGGGACATCTTCCATATCGCCCAGCTCTTTTTGAATGGCTTTCATTTGCTCATTCAAATAGTACTCCCGCTGGCTTTTTTCCATTTGTTGCTTAACCCGGCCACGGATTCTTTTCTCAATCTGTAGAACATCAATTTCACCATCAATGATAACCATCAGATGCTCAAGACGCTCCCGAATACTATTTATTTCAAGTATCCGTTGTTTTTCGTCTAGTTTCAGCGCCATGTGCGCTGCAATCGTGTCCGCAAGACGCCCTGGCTCATCAATGCCAGAGAGTGATGTGAGGATCTCGGGCGGTATTTTTTTATTGAGTTTGACGTATTGATCAAACAGACCCAGTAAAGAACGCATAAGCACATCTAGCTCTCGCTCTGAACCATCGACCACGTGTGGGTCAGTACTGATTTCAGCTGAGAAAAACTCATCGGTGGTGAGAAACCGCACAAGGGTGGCACGCTCAACACCCTCGACCAATACTTTTACTGTTCCATCAGGCAGTTTAAGTAACTGCAATATAGTGGATAGCGTACCCACTTCATGGATATCTTCAGTCTGAGGATCGTCAATTTCCGCACTTTTTTGCGCAACCAGAAGAATCTTCTTATCATTCTCCATGGCTGTTTCTAACGCATGAATAGACTTTTCCCGACCAACAAATAAGGGGATTACCATATGCGGATAGACAACGACATCACGCAGTGGCAATACAGGTGTTCCTGCCGGTGATTCAGTCGTCGTTATATCGCTATTTTCAGTTTGATCCATTGATTTTTTATCCCTTCAGCAAGCGTTCTGACATGACCGCTTATTTTTTAAAAGTGTCTTTAAGATCTATTGGGGCCAATATCGCCAATTCAATGACTATTGCCATAATTCTTTTTTGTTGCAATTAATAAGCCAGAAACTAACGAGGGTAATACAAGCATTTATTGCTATATGAATACTCAGCACCTGTCAGAAAACAGACACTGAGTATGCCAAACCTAATCGGAAGCAGCTCGCTTCTCTTTTTCAGGTGAATCATAAACGAGGTAAGGTTCAGACTCGCCGTTGATGGCTCTCTCATCGACGACAATTTTCTGTACATTGTCGCGTGATGGCAACTCATACATGGTATCCAGAAGCACATTCTCCAGAATCGTTCTCAACCCTCGAGCCCCTGTTTTCCGCTGCATTGCCTTGCGCGCAACAGCACGTAGCGCATCATCACGAAACTCAATCTCAGCCCCCTCCATTTCGAACAGCTTGGAGTACTGCTTGGTTAACGCATTCTTGGGCTCAGTTAGAATCTGGACTAGCGCATCTTCATCAAGCTCTTCCAGTGTTGCTACGACCGGTAATCTACCAACAAATTCAGGGATTAACCCAAATTTTATCAAGTCTTCCGGTTCAACCTCGTGAAAGATTTCACCAATATTCTTCGCATCTTCTTTCGTTTTAACCTCGGCAGCGAAACCGATACCGCCCTTGTCAGAGCGACTGGTGATGATCTTTTCGAGACCTGCAAAAGCACCACCAACAATGAAGAGAATGTTCGACGTGTCAACCTGAAGGAATTCCTGCTGAGGATGCTTCCGACCACCCTGAGGCGGTACAGAGGCGACGGTCCCTTCAATAAGCTTGAGTAGCGCTTGCTGGACACCTTCACCAGACACATCGCGAGTAATTGATGGATTGTCTGATTTGCGCGAAATCTTATCGATTTCATCAATATAAACGATGCCTGTCTGCGCTTTATCTACATCGTAATCACATTTTTGCAATAGTTTCTGGATAATGTTTTCAACATCTTCGCCCACATAACCCGCTTCGGTTAGCGTTGTCGCATCGGCAATGGTAAATGGGACATTAAGCAGTCTTGCCAGAGTGTCAGCTAACAAAGTCTTACCGGAGCCCGTTGGTCCTATCAGTAAGATATTGCTCTTTGAAAGCTCAACATCATCCTTTTTGTAGTCAACCTCAAGGCGCTTATAGTGATTGTAAACAGCAACTGACAATACTTTTTTCGCAGTAGCCTGACCAATCACATACTCATCCAGAACATCATTTATTTCATGGGGAGTTGGTAACTTGCTGTCTCCGTCGGCAGGCTTTTCAGCCATTTCCTCGCGGATAATGTCATTGCATAGCTCGACGCATTCATCGCAGATAAAAACAGAAGGGCCAGCGATTAACTTACGGACTTCATGTTGACTTTTACCACAGAAAGAGCAGTACAGCAGCTTCCCATCGTCATTTTTTCCGTCGCGATTATCACTCATAAGTTATTCCCTCGTTCTTTTAACGTCACTATATCACGGTCTCCAGGGTCGGCTGCAAATCCTGCTATTCAGCGGTTTCCTTACGAGACGAAAGGATTTCATCAATCAGGCCGTAATCCTTCGACTCCTCCGCACCCAAAAAGTTATCTCTGTCAGTATCATTTTGAATAGAATCGAGAGATTGCCCCGTATGATTAGCCAGAATTTTATTCAGCCTTTCTCGGACCAGCAATATTTCTTTAGCATGGATATCAATATCGGAGGCCTGGCCCTGAAAGCCGCCCAGAGGCTGATGAATCATCATGCGAGAGTGCGGCAAACAAAAACGCTTTCCCTTTGCGCCACCAGCAAGCAAAACTGCACCCATGCTAGCTGCCTGCCCCAGGCACATCGTGCTTACATCTGCCTTAATAAACTGCATTGTATCGTAAATCGCAAGTCCCGCTGTGACAGACCCACCGGGAGAATTAATATAAAGATGAATATCTTTGTCAGGATTCTCGGACTCGAGAAATAATAGTTGGGCAACAATGACATTCGCCATATAGTCTTCAACAGGCCCAACAACGAAGATCACTCGCTCTTTTAATAATCTTGAATATATATCATAAGAACGTTCGCCACGAGACGTTTGCTCTATGACCATTGGAACGAGATTCAGTGCCTGTGTTTCACTTGCACCTGCGGTATTAAAACGATCAAACATGCAAAAATTCCTATTTTATGTATCGAGTCCCTTCAATATATAACCTAAGGGTTTAATAAATCGTTGAAACTCATTGTAATATCGTTAGTTTTAGCCTGCTCAGAAACCCATTCGACAACGGTATCTTCCATGACGAGAGCCTGAATACCTGCCATCATTTCCTGATTCCCATAGTACCACTGCTTAACTTCTTCAGGTTTCTCATACGAAGCGGCTATTTCATCTATTGAAACCCTGATTTTCTCGGGATCCATCTGGAGCTGGTTAGCTTTAGCCATTTCGCCAATCAGTAAGCCCAAAGACACGCGTCTTTTGGCTTCGTCTTCAAAGTTTGCCCTGTCATCTTCCGTCATGTTGTCGGCACCTTCTTGCCCTTTCTTGACCAATACGTCTATTTCACTCTCAAGTAAAGCAGAAGGAATATCAATGGAAACTGATTTCAGCAGGCTGTCGAAAACCTGTTTCTTCATATTGGTTTTAACAGCTGCTGCTAACTCACGCTCCATATTACCTCTAACTTCTGAACGTAATTGCTCGATACCACCTTCCTGAATACCAAAAGAGACTGCAAATTCGTCATTCAGTTCAGGCAAGACTGCCTCAGATACACTATGCACATTAATTTGAAAAACAGCCTCTTTTCCTGCCAGTTCATTTGCGCCGTAGTCATTAGGGAAGGTCACATTGATACTACGTTCATCACCGCTTGATACGCCCACGAGCTGATCCTCAAAACCGGGTATCATTGCACCAGAACCGAGTTCCAGCGGAACATTCTTCGCAGAGTTCCCATTAAAAGTTTCGCCATCAATTTCACCTTCAAAATCGATAGTCAATCGGTCCCCAACGGCGGAAGATCGCTCTACTTCGCTCCAGCTAACCCGCTGCTTACGCAATTTATCAAGCATCGCCTCTAAATCATCATCAGTAATTTCAGCGCTGGGTTTATCGATTTCTAGCTGGGAAACATCGGGTAATTCGATATTTGGGTAAACTTCAAAAGCGGCTGTGTATTCGAAAACATCACCTGTAGTCTTTTTCTCTATTGTAGGTGTGCCTGCTGGCTGAAGGTTTTCCTGCTGTAATGCCTTTTCGTATGTCTCAGTAATCAAATTGCTGGCGACTTCTTCCTGAGCCTGTTCGCCAAAACGTTTCTGAACGACACTCATAGGCACTTTCCCCGGGCGGAAGCCATCCAGCTTCACCGTATGAGCCAGTTGAGTTAATTTATCATTAACCTGCTGAGTCACCTGTTCTGCAGGTACTTGAACAGTCATCCGACGACCTAGATTGCTGGTTGTTTCTACTGAGACTTGCATCGATAAATCCTCTAACCTATATTTTTGGTGCTGCTATGATAATAAAATGGTGCGAAAGGAGAGACTCGAACTCTCACGGGTTACCCCACTGGTACCTAAAACCAGCGCGTCTACCAATTCCGCCACTCTCGCAATGCAGAACTTACTTGGATGATTATACGCGATTAGCGTCTAATGAATAGACCCAGAATGGTGGGGGCGCACGGATTCGAACCGTGGACCAGCGGATTAAGAGTCCGATGCTCTACCAACTGAGCTACGCCCCCGGAAAACAAGAGAAATTCCCTATATTGAATCAAGATTTCCGCGCAGAAATCATAATTTAAAAATGGGGCGAACGATGGGGCTCGAACCCACGACAACCGGAATCACAATCCGGGGCTCTACCAACTGAGCTACGCCCGCCACTAACTGTTACAGCCAGTCAGATGCGTATGAAATCTGACTGGCCACATATACCATGGCGTCCCGGGAGGGATTCGAACCCCCGACCCACGGCTTAGAAGGCCGTTGCTCTATCCGACTGAGCTACCGGGACGAAATCAACACAGACACCTATTCAAATGGTCGGGGTAGAGAGATTCGAACTCCCGACATCCTGCTCCCAAAGCAGGCGCGCTACCAGACTGCGCTATACCCCGATTCCGCAATAGTGTACCACCTTGCGGGTTGCAGATAATACGGAGTGATGAGTTTTAGGTCAATGCTTAATCACAAATATAACAGACTAATTCTCAATCAGATCCAAGATCAACGAGATCTGATTCGACCCTTTCAACATCCAGAGGATCGCTCCGATAAGAAAGCAGGAAGTGCCCGCCCTTGCCTAACAGGTAAACCCGTGGGCTATGCACTTTAAGATCAGCATCTTTGGCCAAAGATATCGCACTAAATCGCCTTGTTATGTATTTTATGTCCTGTGGCGTACCCGTTAAAAAAGACCATGTACGCCTATCAACCCCATACTGACTCGCATGATCCATGAGCTTTACTGCCGTATCTTTTTCTGGGTCGAGAGTGATAGAAACGAACTGAACTTTAGACTTCAGCTCATCACTCAGACTTTTTTGCAATTGAACCAGTAAAGTCGTTTGTAAAGGACACACATCATGGCATGAGGTAAACATAAAATTCAGCAAGATAAATCCATCTTTAAATTCTGCCAGATTCGTTTTTTTACCTGTTGCATCCACAAGAGGGATTGCCCATAAGTTGGTATCATCAGCTTCCTCCATTGCATCGATAGCGTGTACCGAGGAAGTAAAAAAAACAACCGCCATGATCGATCCTAACACTGACATTAAAAAAATAATCTTTCGGAAAAACGGGTTAGATTTCATAAATTACGACCATAATCTTTCAAACAAGAGACGCCCCATTACTATAGATATTCTCTGCAGTAACAGAATCATTTCTATGCACGTTTCAAAACGGATCTCTTATTTATTCTGTATTATTATTGTGCCTGCTGCGACTGGGCTTAATACCGCATTCACAGGGTTAGACAATTTCACTTTTAATGTTTCGTTGCCCTCATTCTGATTGTCATTTTTTATAGTAATAAAAATATTTTTTGTTGTTTGCCCGGCATTAAAGGTCAACACACCTTTTTTACTCCCGTAATCAGCAGGTGACTTAGCCGACCCATTAACAGTCGCATAATTAACTTTCACCTGCCTGTTACTGGGAGGCTTGAGAGTAACAATAATTTTGGCAGCCCCTCTGCCTTCTTTTTTTGTTACGTTATTGATAGTCAAGGTTGATTGCGCTGTCTTTACGCCATCATTATCAGTAATCGTAACGGCAGCTTCCCCATCACCAATGATGGCATTCCTTGGTTGGCTAAGCTGGATTTTAAATGTCTCAGTAGCTTCTTGCTTGTTATCATTTTTAACTGGCACAAGGATTTCTTTTATTGTCTGGCCTGGCTGGAATGTCAAAAGGATATTTGTAAAGTTGAAATCCGCGCCTGCCTGAGCAGTCGCATTCGCTGTCTTCACCCTGACTTTCACTTGTTTATTACTGGCAGCGGATAGACTGATCGTTATTTTCGCCGAACCGACTCCTTCAGTCACCGTCGCATCACTCACCGTCACCTGAAGCTGACCCTTATTATCTCCACCACCGCCTGCTGGCACATTAAGCTTTAGCATGTGCCCATCGGAAGGAACATTATTCGCATCAAGCAAAAACAGCATATAAAAACCCGGGGGAGCAATATTCACCGAACCGGGTAACTTAACATTCACCTGGTCAGGTCCAGCCTGCTGAAGATCAAGCTCTATAAAACGCTGCTCCATATTGAACGAGTGCGTTGCCGACCCATTCCTTACCAGTGTTGCCCTAATCGCTTTTTGCTGGCCAGCACCGATTGTATATTTCACTGCCAGGGTTTTTCCATGATCAGATGCGTCAGCCGAATTAACGATTTTCAGGCGTTTAGCCAAACCGCCCCCTTTTGCAAACAAATAAGGCGGTGAGAAAATTTCTGCGTTTGTGTTACGTAAGGGTCCCGGAGCACCCCCCCCTGCTACCAGCACGCGAGCATCAGGCAATAGAAGCGCTGTCGAATGGTACAGGCGAGGCAACTGCGCCTTTGCCAGTGACTTCCACTGGTTTGTTTTAGGGTTCCAGATCTCAGGCACTTCTACCGTTCCAACCAGCGTATTAGCCTTCAAACTCCCGCCCGTTACCAAAACCTCACCCGTAGGTAAAACAGTTGCATCCGGCCATGAACGAGGGAATTTCATCGGTGCCACACTCTTCACAACCGGATTTTTACCGGTGACATCGACTACAATGGCATCCTTCGGCGCAGGCTGTTTTACCGCACCATTTTTACTACCACCCACCTGGAGTATTTTCCCAGGCTCAAACATGACTGCAGACGACGTATATTGCGTCGACTTAGGCGGCAACTTCCCTGCTAGCGTGTATCCACCTCGCCCCTGAGTAGATAAATAATACATCTGGCTACCGGTCATTCCAAAAATGCGACCGTCCGGAATAACGAAATTACGCGGGTAAAACCAGCGACTTTCTGCGCCACTAATAATCTGGGGGCTCGCCGCACCTGTCAACGATCGCCATTGGTTAGTCTTTGGGTTGAAGATTTCCGGAACGATAATAGGTTCTTTTTTTCCCGCACGGCCGCCATGAATAAAGATCTCACCATTAGGTAATGCGGTCGCCGTCGGGTACCATCTCGCATTTGCCATGGATGTCGTGCGCCGGAGCGTTTCTCGCTTGCTGTTAAAGATCAGCGCGTCATTAACACCATCATTCACAATACCTGACCCACGCCGATCCCCTCCAGACAGTAGTATTTCACCTGTCTCTGGAATGATAGCGGGTGCAGTGCAAAAAATGTCAGTCCCAGTCGTATTAGGCAAGGTGTTGTGCGCGTTAGCACCAATACCTTTCGCAGGATCCCAGATATCGTAATATAAACGAGCGCCCTGAATTCCCCGTTTGTCGGTACCGTATGTCAGCACAGTTTTATTAGGCGTCAACACAGAATGAAGCGCAATATTTGGCCAATTGATCACATTCGACCATTGCCCCATTCCATTAACATTGTTATTGCCTGGATTGTTGTTTCCTTTCGGATGACAACAGGTATTCGTTTCCCATACCTGGTCACCGTTC
>JAZGER010000111.1:0-5062 GCA_036478835.1 Gammaproteobacteria bacterium
TCTGAACGTGGCGTCGAAATATTTTTTACCCAGGTTTTCAACCATAATTTCTTCCACGCAGACATGCACCCCGGTAACATATTTGTCTCGCCCAACGGTCAGTACATGGCTGTCGATTTTGGCATCATGGGTGCGCTTAGTCAGGAAGATCAACACTATCTTGCTGAAAATTTTCTGGCCTTTTTTCAACGCGATTATCGTCGAGTTGCTGAATTGCATGTTGAGTCTGAATGGGTGCCTGAAGGAACACGAATTGATGAATTTGAAGCCGCCATCAGAACCGTGTGCGAACCTATATTTGAACGCCCATTAAAAGAGATTTCTTTCGGGCATCTGTTGTTACGGCTGTTCCAGACCGCCCGCCGGTTTGACATGCATGTACAGCCACAATTAATTCTGCTACAGAAAACTCTGCTCAATATTGAAGGGCTGGGTCGTCAACTCTATCCTGATCTGGATTTATGGCAAACCGCCAAACCCTTTCTGGAACGGTGGACTAAAGAGCAGGTCGGGCCTCGTGCATTTTTCCGAAAAATTCGTGACGATCTTCCTCTGTGGAGTGAACGAATGCCGGAAATCCCAAACCTTATTCATCACGCACTGAGCCAGACAGCAAAAGGGAAACATCAGCTCGACAGGCAATCAAAAGAAATTCAACAGTTACGTCTCGACATCAAGCATTCAGGCAAACGACTAGGGCTTATGATGATAAGTGCTACTTTGTTTATTTGTGCAACACTACTCTATGCTTTTTCCAGTACAGCGAACATACCGCTTCTATCGTGGGTTTTCGCTGTGAGTGGGACACTGCTTCTAGCCTATGCATTAAGTGAAGCCCCCTCGTGACCACCGTTATTTTTTTAACATAACGAACAATAAGATCATCAGCGCACAGCTCCATATGAGACCAGATAACAGGCGAGACTGGCTCGCTTTTTTATTTTCTAACCAGGTTCTGGGTCTCACGCCTTTTAGATAAAACACCAGATTTGCTGCCAGATTGACGCTCACAATATTCACGGCTAACAACATAGCTGCGCTAGATGCCAACGAAAGATGAGACGACGCCAGCATCATCCCAACGGTTGCTGTTGGAGGCAACAAAGCCACCGCCACCATAACACCGACCAGGACACTGGCTTCTCCCATTGTTAATGACAAGACGGCAGCAGCACCAGACGCGAGCGCAAGAATGACATGATCATATCCAACATGAGTACGCGATAAAATTTCAGAATTTGGCACTTCCACCGGGAACATCAAACCAATCAGAAACGATACGACAAAAGCAATCGTTATCCCTGACAGCAACGTTCGTATTGATGACCAGATTAAGGGGCCATCTCCTAGCGTTGTAGAAAAAGACAGCGCCAGGTTTGGTCCAAGCAATGGCGCTATAACCATTGCCCCAACAAGCACGGCAACATTATTTTGTATTAGCCCGATCGATGCCACGATAGTAGACAGTAGCACCATAATGACAAAGTGCGGGTTAAATCGACCCCCGCGCTCAATCTTATTATAGAGTTCTTCACGCGTCGTCATCTCATGATTGCTTTTGTCAGAATCCCCATCGCTATTTTTTGGTCGAGGTGAAACAGCTTCGACAGGAAGTACCACAATACGCTGCCCTTCAGATTTAGATAATATTTTTTGAAGGGCATCCATCACTTTCTGGCGTTGCTTGTTTTCAACCAGCATATGTACACAACAGCGTTGCGCCTCTTCCAGTTGATACCAGCTGTCTATCACTTGATATTGCTCAGCGATACTCAACAGGGTATCAAGATTCCCCTGGTCTGCTATTACCTGAATAAGCTTCATTGGCTACCGTTGCAACGCTTTTTCAACATCACAGCGTGCCGTTTTCCCAGAAAGTATCTCTATTAACGTCAAAGCGAAATCCATGGCAGTCCCTGGCCCACGAGACGTGATGATATTGCCATCCTGCACCACTGGCTGATTGACCAGATTTATCTGCTTGTCTGCTAATGACTCCAGCACACCCGGAAAACTGGTTGCATTTTTGTTCGCCAATAACCCTGAAATCGCCAGCACTTTAGGCGCAGCGCAGATGGCAGCGCAATAACCATTGCTCTTATCGACAGAATGCAAAAGTGTATGAATACGCGGATCTGCCGCAAGGTGCTCGGCTCCAGGGAGCCCGCCAGGTAATACAATCATATCGAAATGTCTACCAATTGCATCATCAATGGAAATATCCGCTAAGAGGACTGTGCCACGAGAGCATCTGACTGGCTCATTATCAAGGCTTGCTGTAACGACGTCTATTTCTGCGCGACGCAGTAAGTCTACAATAGTTACTGCTTCAAGCTCTTCGCAGCCCGGAGCGAGGGGGACAAGGACGCTTGCCATCTTGATCTCTCCTGTTGCATTTCTATAATATCAGCGACCGATACCAGATTTATTCCCAGCGCATCAAGCTCTGGTAATCGTTTTTCCAACATATCCAGCGTTTGAGGATAAGGGTGGCCAATCGCAATCGCTGTTCCATTTTTATAGGCCAGCTCAATTAAGCGTTCAAACTGCTCTTCGATGTCTTTTCTGTTGATGTCGTGGTCAAGAAAAATATTTCGTTGCGAAGCCGGCAGACCTGCGTCTTCCGCTACCTGCCGCGCAACCGTTTCAGCAGTTGTTCGACTATCAATAAAAAAATAATCCCCATTCGACTGAAGGGCACTCATCAACCAGCCCATGTGTCCAGGGTGCTGTGTCAGCATACTCCCCATATGATTATTCACGCCACTCACATAAGGAACAGCCAGCAAGCTTTCTTCAACAACTCTGCGAACGTCCTCCTGGTTCATCTCCAGGGTAATTGCCCCAGGGTCTATTGGCGAAGAATAAATACTCTGCATCGGCAAATGCAAAAGTATTTCCTTGTTATTTTCGAACGCGCGCTGAGCCAGATCAGCGGTGTATTTGGCATAGGGCAAAAAAGCACAGGCGACTGGGCCTGGCAAATTAACGATTCGTTCTCCATTGCGAATTCGTTTTCCCATATCATCGATGATGATAGCAATTGCCGGCACCCTTTCATTTGCCAGAACAACATGATCCATTGGCAAAAAAAGCAAAAACAAAAGAACCGACATAAAGCCGGTTCTTTTGTTTTTTATGGGAAAATTCTTCAACGTCATTCAGATAAAATGAAGAGGCGCTTTAAAGACTCTCTCTCTGAATCGCCAGACCACGAAGAACATTCAGCGCTTCATACAACTGGAAGTCACGTTGTGCTAAAGGAATTTCTTCTTCATCCTCTGTCTTTTTGCTGGCTTCCTTTTTATTGTCTTTTTTCCCATTATCAAGATGTCCGGCAAGGTCCGCCTCCTTGACAGGCTCCAGCTTACGGTCAAGCTTGGATAAAACCACCTGATCCAGTTCAATGTCAGGCTTTATCCCTTCTGCCTGAATAGACCGACCTGACGGTGTGTAGTAACGTGCTGTTGTCAATTTCACAGCAGAACCATTGCCCAGTGGCAAAATAGTCTGAACAGAACCTTTACCAAATGTCTGGGTACCTACAATGATGGCTCGTTTATGATCCTGCAAAGCCCCTGAAACAATTTCAGAAGCAGAAGCAGACCCCTGATTGACTAATACCACGAGTGGCGCATCATCAATGACATCATCGGGTGTTGCATTAAAGCGAAGACGCGAATCGTCGATTCTACCTTCTGTATACACAATCAGGCCTTTTCGAAGAAAGGCGTCTGAAACCGCAACGGCACCGTTAAGTACGCCACCCGGATTATTACGCAAATCAAGCACCATACCTCGCAACTCTTTACTTTCGTTTTCTTTCTTTAAGTCACTAATTGCTTCAACCATATTTTCAGCAGAACGGGATTGAAATTGTGAAATACGAACATAACCGAATCCATCATCAAGCATACGACTTTTCACGCTTTTGACTTTAATAATCGCGCGAGTGATAACAATTTTTAACGGCTGATCTATCCCTTCCCGAACGACAGTCAATTTAAGATCTGAGCCCGGTTTACCACGCATAATTTTCACTGCGTCATTCAATGACAAACCTTTAACCGGCGTATCGTCCAGTTTGATAATCAGGTCACCTGCCTCAATCCCAGCTTTTTGCGCCGGCGTATCATCAATAGGCGAAATAACCTTGACGAAACCATCTTCCATACCAACTTCAATACCCAGGCCACCAAACTCTCCACTGGTGCCTACCTGTAATTCTTTAAATTGCTCATCATCCAGATAGGAAGAATGCGGGTCCAGACCTGAAAGCATGCCTCTAACCGCGTTTTCCAGAAGGTCGCTGTCATCTACATCTTCGACATAATCATTCTTAATACGGCCAAAAACGGCACTAAACGTCCGTAAATCATCCACAGGTAACCCGGCCAACCGAGGCGCATCTCGTTCTGCAAAAACGCCTTCTCCAATGGAGATCAGTATTCCGATAACCAGTCCAGTCATAATGAGTGCAATATTGTGTTTAGTAATAGTCATATAAATTTTATTCTGCCAGATTATTGTGATAAATCTTAGTCAGCCTAAGGATTTAGGTGACCTTATCACAGCTTAGTTATAACGCAAATGTCGTATTTTTCAGCCTGTTACTAAAATTCAGATATATTTATGATTCTGCCAATGGCGACAAAAACGGTAATTTAACCCGGTTTCCCCTGACACCACTTCAAAGGGTCGACCGGACTCCCCTCATGACGCAACTCGAAATACAGCCCTGAATTAGCCTGCGCGCCACTACTGCCAAGTACAGATACTACATCACCCGTATCGACCCATTCACCAACTTCCTTATAGAGAGACTGATTATGGCCGTATAAACTCATGAAACCATCGCCATGATCGATAATTAATAGCAGGCCAAAACCTCGCAACCAATCAGCAAATGCCACTCTTCCATGAGAAATCACCCTGACATCTCCTCCTTCCTGGGCTCGAATGGTGACACCCCGCGAAATTTGATTCGAGTTTTTAAGTTTCGTTCCAAATAATTGGACCAAACGCCCCGTTGCCGGCCATGCCAGCTTGCCTTTCATTCCCT
>JAZGER010000112.1:0-18716 GCA_036478835.1 Gammaproteobacteria bacterium
TTGAATTAGCGAGCAGACTGGTCGACATAACACCTGAACCTTTGCAATCCGTTTTCTTTTCTGATTCGGGTTCGGTATCGGTTGAAGTAGCAATGAAAATGGCCATTCAATATTGGCATTCAAAAGGTCGCGCTGATAAAAAACATTTTCTGTCCCTGAGAAAGGGCTACCATGGCGACACCTTTGCTGCGATGTCCGTCTGTGATCCGGTGACAGGAATGCACTCATTGTTTAGCGGCGCATTGCTGACACAGTATTTTTCTGACTCTCCAGCCTGTCGCTTTGGCGACAGCTGTGCAGATAAGGATATTGCCGATCTGGAAAATCAGTTGGCGAATCATCATCCAGCAATTGCTGGACTCATAATGGAACCCATCGTGCAGGGCGCAGGCGGTATGTGGTTTTACTCAGCTGACTATCTTCAGAAAGCAAGAGTATTATGTGATCGTTACGGGGTATTACTCATCCTGGATGAAATCGCAACAGGCTTTGGGCGAACAGGGAAATTATTTGCCTGCGAACATGCTGATATTTCTCCCGATATTATGTGTGTTGGTAAAGCACTGACCGGTGGGTATCTCACGCTGGCAGCGACGTTAACAACGCAGGAAATTAGCCAGGTAATCAGCCGCGGCGATCCAGGTGTTTTCATGCATGGTCCTACCTTTATGGCGAATCCGCTCGCCTGTTCCGCAGGCCTCGCCAGCTTGCAGCTACTCCTGGAAGCAGACTGGAAGACAAAAATTTCAACCATTGAAAAAGGGCTGAAATCTGGTCTTTCACCCTGCGAGGCATTTGAAAGCGTCAGGGATGTGCGTGTGCTAGGTGCTATCGGCGTCGTGGAAATGAAACACCCCGTTGATATGGAAATCATCCAACCACTTTTCGTCAATGCAGGCGTCTGGGTGCGCCCTTTTGGTCGACTCATCTATTTGATGCCACCTTATCTTATTGAAGCAGATGATTTAACTGTTTTGACCACTGCAGTACGGGATGTCATTTCTAAAATAGATCAACATCCATCTGAAGAGAGAATATAAAATTTCTGCAATTTCATATACACTTACTGTATTCCAGCACAGATAATATCTGAACACTGCTAAAGCTATTAATAATAGCCACACTGAATATTGGGAGTTTCTATGGGTCGTGAATATCTAGTTTCATCAGAATCGGTCGGCGAAGGCCACCCCGATAAGGTCGCTGACAATTGCTCAGACGCCATTCTTGATGCCATCTTAACTCAGGACCCAAATGCGCGTGTGGCCTGTGAAACACTCGTCAACACCGGGCTTGCCGTTATATCCGGCGAAATAACCACTGAAGCTGTCGTGGAATACATCGACGTGGTGCGCAAAACCATTATCGATATTGGCTATAACGATGGCAAACTGGGCTTTGATGGAAATACCTGTGCCGTGCTGGTTGGGCTGGATAAACAATCACCTGACATTGCACAGGGCGTTGATGAAGGCGCAGGCATTGACCTGGATCAGGGTGCGGGCGATCAGGGCTTAATGTACGGCTACGCCTCCAATGAAACCAGAACACTGATGCCGATGCCGATACAGTATGCGCACCGACTCACCGCTCGCCAAACTAAAGTGCGTAAAAATGGCACATTAGACTGGCTGCGGCCGGATTGTAAGTCACAGGTTTCTATCCGCTACATTGATAACAAACCGGCCTTTATTGATGCCGTTGTTTTATCCACTCAACACGACGAAGAAATCAATCATAATAACCTGACTGAAGCGGTCATGGAAGAGATCATCAAGCCTGTTTTACCGGCCAACATGCTCTCCAGCAAAACGCAATATTTTATTAATCCGACAGGTCGTTTCGTGATTGGCGGCCCTGTCGGTGACTGCGGTCTGACGGGTCGGAAAATCATCGTCGATACTTACGGTGGTGTGGGTCGACATGGAGGTGGCGCATTTTCAGGAAAAGACCCAAGCAAAGTTGATCGCTCGGCTGCCTACGCCGCTCGATATGTTGCAAAAAATATTGTTGCGGCCAATTTGGCAGATAAATGTGAAGTGCAAATTGCCTATGCGATTGGTGTTGCCCGACCGGTGTCTATTCATGTGGATACATTCGGCACAGAAAAAATTCCAGAAGAACAGATCGAGGCACTGATTGCACAGCACTTTGATTTGCGCCCCAAAGGTATTGTTCAAATGCTGGACCTGCTCCGCCCGATCTACCGCAAGACGGCTGCTTATGGCCACTTTGGCCGTGAAGAACCTGAGTTTAGCTGGGAAAAAACTGACAGAGCCGCTGCACTAAGTGATGATGCAGGGATAAACACGACAGCGGAAATATCTGCATAGGCTCCGCAATCAATTTCGTAGAAGGAAAGCCGGGAAACTCCCCGACTTTCCAATCCCTAAAAAAATTACTTCTTTGCCGCCTTAGCCGCATCTTTTTGCGCATAGAACTTTGCCAGCTCGACAGCTGGGACGTAACCTGGCTGGATCGAACCATCATCCAGAATCACCAACGGAGTCCCTCTTAAGCCAAACTCGCCCGCCAGTTCCATGTGCTCATCGATGGGGTGATCACAGGTCTTTACTGGAATTGCCTTATTATTTTTCGATTTGGTTAAGCTACCCTGTCGATCATCAGAACACCAGACGGATACAGCTTTAGTGTAAGCCTCTGATTTCTTTCCAGCACGCGGGTACATCATATACCGGACACGAATACCTTCTTTCAAAAAGGTATCCATTTCATTGTGCATCTTTCTGCAATAGCCACAATCAATATCAGTGAAGACTGTAATCGTATGCTTTGTTTTTTCTGGCGTGAACACAATCATCTTTTTTTCATCGATAGTGGCCAACGTCGCTTTCACAGCCCCCATCTTCGACTGTTCAGTAAGGTTCGTCTGGGTTTGCATATCCAGCAAATCGCCCTGAAAGATGTAGCGGCCATCTTCGGATGCATAAAAAACCTTGGCACCATAAACCACTTCGTATAAGCCCGGAGCAGCAGCAGGCTTCAGCGAGCTGACCTCTACATTACCCAGCATTTTCTGAACCGCTTTTTTGACGGCGGCCTCATCGGCCAGAGCGACATGGTTCACCGCAACCATGGCGAGAAGAAACACACTTAAAATTCTTGATATCACAGCTCTTTACTCTCTTTAATTTAAATGAAAAAATACAGATCTCAATGTTACGAGACCCCATAACAGTCGATAGGTTCATCCACGAGGGTGATGCACCCTGTGCAGCTCTTTTAATCTTTCACGAGCCACATGAGTATATATCTGAGTGGTTGATAAATCACTGTGCCCCAGCAACATTTGCACCACCCGCAAATCAGCTCCGTGATTCACTAAATGTGTTGCAAAAGCATGGCGTAATGTGTGTGGAGACAATGCCTTATCGATACCTGCTGCCAGCGCACATCGTTTTATTCTATACCAAAATGCCTGTCGCGTAATGGCCGTTGCTTTTTGCGAAATAAATACCTGGGGTAATTTTTTGCCCCTCAGCAGTTTTGGCCGAGCCGCTACCAGGTACTGATGCAGCCAGTCCAGAGCCGCCTCCCCAATCGGCACCAGGCGCTCTTTATTACCTTTTCCAGTGATTCGCACCACGCCTTGCCCAGTATTAATCTGCTCCAGCGTCAGGGCAACCAGCTCTGACACACGCAAGCCAGATGCATACATCAACTCGATCATCGCTCGATCTCGCAAGCCCAGTGGTCGACTGATATCTGGGCACTTAACCAGAATTTCAACGTCCATTTCACTCAGGCTGACCGGTACTTTTCTTGTCGTTTTCGGATGCACCAGTTTAGCAGAGGGGTCACTACTGAGTCGCCCCTCTCTTACCTGGTAACGATAGAAACGCCGTATGCTGGAAACCATTCGGGCAATACTGGATGGCTTGTGACCTGATTTATGCCGAAAAGCAATAAAATCATGCAATTGCTGACCCGTTACGCCATCTAGCCCCCCAGGGTATAACCAGGCCGAGAAAATCATTAAATCTCTACGATAAGCTGCAAGCGTATTTTCACTCAAGCCCCTTTCAACCCACAATGCATCAAGAAAGTCGTCAATAATTCGCGATGCCTGAGCGTTTTTTTGTGGCGTTGTTTTTAACATGCATCTATCCACAGGGAATATAGCCCAACAGTAGCATAAACACTGATAGAATTAACATTGAACACGGATACACGAGCTAAAAATGACTAAAAAAACATCCACTGACTGTTGTGCCGAACCGGATACAGGTCTGATTAGTGTTGAGTTAGCGCGACAACGAATGCTTGATCTTGTTGCGCCTGTCACCGCTTATGAATCGCTGGAACTACAACAGTCACTCGGGCGCACCACTGCACAATCGGTACTATCAACGATTGACGTCCCCCCGTTTGATAACTCTGCCATGGATGGTTATGCCATTAAGGTGAACCCTGTCTTGCAAGGAAAAGTCTGGTACCGCCAGATTGGATCCTCGTTCGCCGGCTCTCCCTTCACAGGAACAATCGCAGAAAATGAATGCATTCGCATCATGACAGGGGCCGTTATTCCAGAGGGCTCGGATGCCGTCATTATGCAGGAAAATGTGGCGGTTCAGGCTGATGAAGTCCAGATTGACCTCAACGAAGTTTCTCCAGGCCAGAATATTCGCTACGCCGGTGAAGACTTAAAAACAGGCGCAACATTACTGCATCCCGGCAAACGGTTACGCCAGGCAGACATCGGATTACTGGCATCTGTTGGGTTGAATTCAGTCAGTGTTTTCAGGAAGCTGCGGGTAGCGATCCTCTCAACTGGCGATGAATTACGCAGTGTGGGGCAAGCACTCAAACCGGGTCAGATATATGATAGCAACCGTTATACACTACGCGCCTTACTCGAACAGCCCGGCATTGACGTCATCGACCTCGGGATAATCGCGGACGACCCAGGTAGTATTCGAGAGGCCTTTTCACTGGCTGCAGGCAGCGCCGATGCAATAATCTCGTCGGGTGGTGTATCAGTGGGTGACGCAGATTACGTCAAAGAGATACTGGAGGAAACGGGTACGGTTGATTTCTGGCGCATCGCGATGAAACCAGGAAAGCCACTGGCGTTTGGCCAAATCGACCAGTGCATTTTTTTTGGTCTACCGGGTAACCCAGTTTCTGTGATGGCCACCTACTACCAGTTTGCACTTCCCGCGCTACGTAAAATGATGGGGCAAGGATACGAACCTTTCAGAACCTACCAGGCAAATTGCCTGACTGCTTTACGCAAAACCCCAGGCCGTACTGATTTTCAGCGTGGGCTGCTTTCACAAAATGAAAGCGGTCAACTTGAAGTGTCTACAACGGGCGGGCAAGGCTCACACTTATTAAGCTCTATGAGCCATGCAAACTGTTTTATTATTTTACCTGCGGGTAGTAGTGACATTGAAGCAGGCTCTGCCGTCACCGTACAACCATTTGCCGAATTAATTTATTGAAGGCATCAGGCCTGCTTATTTTGTTGTTCAGCAATATCCGCCCTGACTTTTTCCATATCCAGACTTTGCGTTTGAGTAATCAACTCATCGAGTGCTGATGGCGGTAATGCGCCTGGTTGGGAATACACCATCACTTGATCACGAAAGATCGCCAACGTTGGGATTGAACGAACCTGGAACTGTGCAGCCAGCTCATTTTGCTCTTCAGTGTTAACCTTGGCAAAAACAATACCCGTATGCTCTTCAGCAGCTTCTTCAAAAACCGGTGCGAAATTCTGGCAAGGACCACACCAGGACGCCCAAAAATCAATTATTATTATACTGTTTTTTTCGATAACGTCCTGAAAGTTATCAATTGTCATATCGATAGTTGCCATATCATGTCCAGCCTTGTTAGTGTCAGCAGATTGTAACAGTCCACCTCTGATTTCGACAAATTTTTGCGGTGAGACAGCTATTTACCGATCAGGTGCATCCTGTTCCTGTTCAATAGAAGAGTAGCTGGAATCCACTTCGATTCTGTTACGCCCCTTATTTTTCGCCTGATAAAGCGCCTTATCTGAACGCTCAATAAATGCCGACGCGGTTTCACCTGACTTATAAAATGCCAGGCCCGCAGAAAAAGTAGGTGCAGCAACTTTTTCTCCTTCAAATATCCAGAAGGTGCTCATCGCCCGCTCCATCACTTTTTCTAAAGCGCGTGTGGCCCCATCGACTTCTGTGTTTGGCATAAGCACAGCAAACTCTTCTCCCCCATAACGGGCAACCAGATCATGGTGACGGAAGACAGATAGAATTTTTCTGGAATAAAGTCTCAGTACTTCATCGCCACCGGGATGCCCATATTTGTCGTTGACCTTCTTAAAGAAATCGATATCGATTAATGCAAGAGACAATGGGAAATTATAACGTTGAACACGCGCAACTTCGTCTTCAAGCCTCTGCAGGAATGCCCGCCGATTCGGTAGATCAGTTAGCTCATCGGTCACACTGAGTAACCGCACCCGGCGTAACTCATCCGTTAGTTGCAAGCTATTCGCTTCGACTGTCCCGATATAGGCATGAGCACCATCTAGCCTCTCGGTCAGCTTACTGTGCTCTTTTCTTAATGTCTCTATTTCTCGCACGAGCGCCCAGCGCATATCTTCCAGTTCTTTTCGGTTACCCGCTTTCTGTATATCCGATTGAATCAATTCCAGCAGCCGGCTGAATTCCTTGTTTTGATTGATCGTTTCCTGTACCTGTAGCACGAGCCCAGACTGGATCACCGGCGTAGATGATTCATCCTCTTCTTGTTGATCTGCGAGCTCGTGTCCCGCCAACGAGTGCCCAGCCTTATCCTCTCTCGCAGGAAGCGGGTCGATTGAGCGCGTGAGCGGCCACTGGCCAGTCGTTTCATCGCCAGTGGCTTCGTTTTTATTCTCTCTCTCTGCCTGTCTTACAGAGTGGGTTGAACCTTCCGTCTGAGGATCTTCTGATGCTTTGTGTGGACTGTCTAGAGAGGCTGAACCAGGATCGGTAATACCAAAGAATTCCAGCAATGGGGCAATCGCTTCTCTGAAAAGCTCTGTGTCCAGAGAGTCCAACCCTTCAATCTGTCGAGAGTATAAATCAGCATAATTTCTCAATGCTTCCATATCAGATGCTGTCATGGGTAGCTGCAGGCGAGCCTCTAGCATGCGAACCTGCATCTGCAGTGGCGAGCCTTTTTTGAGGTGCTGGCAGAAAGCATCCAGCAATTGATTGATAGCAGTTAGATATGCGCGCTCTGACGTTTGCTGAGACATCACCATATCATCCAGCAACATCTGAACCTGTCGATAGACAACATGACCCGCCTGGGACTGGCGTAATGCCCCCAATAGACGTAATACCTTGCCTACACTACCGGCTTGAACCCCTTTTTCACTACTCATACCAGGGAATAACTCCTGCAAATACATACGGGCTACCGGACTATCTGTCTATAATCATATGGTTAATGTTTTAAACTAGTAGTACGGCAATTATTATTGTTGTTGATGGTTCTTTTGTTATGTTCTTTTTTACAACAAACTACGAATATCGTCGATGTATTTTACATAACATCACACGCTTAAACAAGCGAATCGCCAATTTTTCGTCACTTTATCTGCTGCAGTAACCGATCCAGACCGCATTATTTATAAAAAATAGAGACTTACCTGGCGTTCGGAAAAGAGAAATTATTCTGGAGTTGTTTGCTAATCCTGACTTTTACTATCTCAACGACAAGAATAGACCTGCTGCTTCTTTGAAAAAGCAGCAGGCAAAACTTAATTAACCTAACTCAGTAAAGATCGCATCACGAATCTGATCAACTTTACCGACACCTTGAACACGAATATAACGCGGTGCTCCACTGCCCCCAGCATTCGCCCAGCTTGAATAATAATCAACAAGAGGCTCTGTCTGGTCATGATAAACTGATAATCTCTCACGAACAGTATCTTCCTGATCATCATCACGTTGGATTAACGGCTCGCCTGTCTCATCATCCTTCCCTTCTTCTTTCGGCGGATTGAAAACAATATGGTAAGTCCTGCCAGAGGCCAGATGGACACGGCGGCCGGCCATACGCTTGATGATTTCATCATCATCAACGTCAATTTCCACAACAGCATCGATGTCGACACCTTGTGTTTTCAAAGATTCTGCCTGCGGCAAAGTACGAGGGAATCCATCAAACAGAAAACCATTCTTACAATCAGCCTGCTGAATACGCTCTTTAACCAGACCGAGAATGATGTCATCAGAAACCAGGCCCCCGGCATCCATAATTTTCTTGGCTTCTACGCCCAGTGGTGTGCCTTCTTTCACGGCGGCACGTAACATATCACCCGTAGAAATCTGTGGGATATTGTACTTATCCTTGATGTAGTTTGCCTGTGTTCCCTTCCCTGCTCCGGGTCCACCCAGAAGAATGATACGCATATGACGCTCCTCAATTATGTAGCCACCCAGCATGGGCAACTCCGAATATCTCGTGTGCGCATTATCCACAGCCGCGGCACATCTTACAAACAAGACTTAGGTATAGGGGAATCCGGCTAATTTATGGGCAACACCTGGGAACTCAGGAATTGAGCTGAATCCGTTGCCCCCAGGGGACTTTGCCTCGCCCTTTGACTAGCCAGATAACGGGGAAAGCGGGTTCGTTGTCGGGAAATTGTCCATCCGCATCTGTAAAATAGACGAGTAAATCTGGCTGCGACGCTTCCTGCTCAAACCATTCAAAAACGGGTGTGAATTTTGTGCCACCACGCCCGTAAATATCGACCGGCATCTTGAACTCTTCCCATGGCTCAAACAGCCACGGGCCATTTTTACACAGTTCAGCATCACAGGCATGCAGCGTTAATCGAGCTCGCATTTGTGCTTTAATCGCATTGATCTCGGAAACAAATTCCTGCAGCTCAGCGTCACGTATCGAACCACTGGTATCGAGCACGACCACAATATTAATCTGAGTACTTTTAAGGCTGGGGAATATCGCATCCCCTTCTCGACGAGACGGCCGCTGATAACTGTAATCATCTCGCGCTTCGGCTGTCATATAGCGGGCTAACAACATGCGCCAGGGAAGTTGTGGTTGCAGTAAATGTTCAACCAGGCGAGCCATGCTGCTGCCCAGCTTCCCTGCCTGCATAGCCTGCTGCGCCGCACCTGCAAGACGTTGCCTCCACTGAACTGCCAACTGCTCCTGTTCTATTTCACTCAAAGGCTGTGGGCCGCCGTCACCCGAGTCACCCCCGTCTCCATCACTTTCTGCTTCTGGCGTACGTCCACCAGAGTCCTGATCTTCGCCGCCCGATTGCTGCTGTTTGCTCTGCCCACTATTTTCTTCGTTATAAAAGTGCTCGTCATGCGACTCATCGTCCATATCGTCATCGATATAGGGATAAATTTCTTCGGCCATCATGTCTTCAAAACCACTATTGATCAGGACGCCTGGTGGAGGCTTCAAGCCATCTTTAATAAGCAACGGGTTTATCGCAAGATCACAGGCAATATCCCAGCGATGCTTCACCCGGTGGTTGCGGCGCGAAAAATGTGACAGGGCACAATGCAGTGCTTCATGCGCTAGCACAAACTGCGTTTGATCCAGCGTCAGATGTTCGATGTATTCCGGATTGTAATACAGTGCTCGGACATCTGTACCAATAGATTTACAGCGCTCAGGCTTCACGGCCTTCATGGGTAAACGTAATACCAACGCACCTAGAAAAGGCCGGTCAAGAATCAATCGGGTACGCGCAGCACTCAGTTTGGTTTCTATTTTATCCATCATCTCTACAGCGCACGTCCACTACATATCAAACAACATGACATCAGCCACGGCTTTCGCCCATTGCGAAAACTGCGGCACAGAAAACAGATCCTGCCCAATCGCCCGGTGCATGTCTGAAATCAACATTACACCCATTTCTCGCTGAGGAAACTTTCCAGCGTAATCGATAATATGCCCATAAGTTTCCTGGGAGTCGCCCTGATCACGCGCTCTGATTGCACGTGCGACGAGCGCAGATGCGACCGCATATTGCAAATCTGTTTCTTTTGGAACCGCAACGGATTCCCCTCGCGTGATGGCATCAATGTCAGGAAGGTTTTCCAGGTTATCGATAAAAGCATTCATTTCTATACCCGCAGCAGGGCCCACACACGCCTGCAAGGCTTCTACCAGCACGCCACTACTATCACCGAACTTGGCAAGCGCACGGTGCGTAAATTCCCATGACCGGGGGGAAGGGAATGCCACGGGGTTATGCGCTGGATCGAATTCGAACAACAGCTCAGGCCTGAATCGTAAAAAGGCTATCAGGCGTTCATCGATCTCATGCGCATAAGCCCAGGAAACCCAGTCATCCAGATTCACGTCGAGTTCGTAATGTGAAAACCGGTTCGCCAGAGGTGCTGGCATACTATAAGTCACACCGCGATCACCCTGGCGATTACCTGCGGCAAAGATTGCCCACCCATCGGGCACTTCATAGGCGCCGAGGCGGCGATCAAGAATAAGCTGGTAAGCAGCAGCAGACACACTGGGCGGCACAGACGTGATTTCATCCAGGAATAAGATGCCATTTTCACCATGTCGTTCAAGATTTGGCAGCATAGAGGGGATAGCCCATTCCACAGACTCTCCAGAACGAAAGGGAATGCCGCGTAAATCGCTGGGCTCCATTTGCGACAGGCGAATATCGATCACCTCAACATCGTGACGCCCAGCTACCTGGGAAATAATTTGCGACTTACCCACACCAGGTGGCCCCCAAAGCATGACAGGGGTGTGTTGATTATGCCGCGCACTCTCGAATTCTTTTTCGAGAATGGTAAAGAGCTGCGATGGTCGCATATCGTCTCCGCTTTCAAATGTATACAGTCAGAAAATTCAGCCCGCTATATTACGTAAATCTTTCCTCGATTTCATTGATCCAGCCAATACCCTTCTATCAGCGAGGGTATTTCAGCAAAAAACCGTGCACAGTTCCCACTTTTGCCATTAGCGCGTTAATCGAGTTTTTTACAGGCCGTTAGGGGGTTAACATTGAAAAAGGGTAATCAAAATGCACTCGGATACTGCAAGCTCAGAACACATACTCATCTGCTCTTCAGCGCCAGAAACCGCCTTAAAGACGGGACAATATCTTGCTGATACAGATGCTCTACTGGTCGCCGCGACGTCGGCCGCCGATGCCAGAAAGTATATCGAGATAGAGCCGGTGACCGCAGTCATTATTGATCTACTACTCATCGACAGCGATGGCATCAGCTTTGCCCGCGAGTTACGCGCTGAAATGCCCTGGTTACCCATTATCGTCATGACAACCGATCAATGCGAACCTACGTTTTCTGGGGACGTGGAACAAAACACCTGTAAGCAAACCCGATTACAGTTTGCGCTGAAACAGGCAAGTATTAATAACCCTGCAACCAAACTTGAAATACTGCACCTGGAACATAGCGATGAATCTGCTGCCGTTATCAGAGAAATGCTGCGTATAAACACAGGGTTATTTCGCGCACGCTCCATACCCGAAGCAAAAATCGCACTCTCCATCAGATCCTATGATTTCGCTTTAATCAGCTCGAATCACCCCCTCTTCTATCAACCCCTCGAAGCGAGCTGTCGTTCGGCAAATGACCCAAATGCTTATGAGCCAAATTCATTACTCAGCATCATGGGCCAATTAAGACAATCCAGCGAAAGATTTACCACTGGTTACTGTGCATAATCAAGAGTTATTTCTCAATATTCTGCATCAAAAGCTATTGACATTTTCACTCACTGGTTGATTGCTCTGCCCACTCTTATACACAGAAATTATGCCTGGCCTAAAATAGCAGAATGATTTCTATTTTTCCTGCTGTTGTTTAGTATAAACAATTCATAACATATTGATATATATAATTATATTTAAAATGCCAGTTATTTGTTCATTTTAATGAAAAGCCGCTCATAGCGCCAAATAAACAAGGAAGATCGCATTTAATCCACAAAGTTATCCACAGATAATGTGGATAACTTTAGTTTGAATTTTCCGCGTCACTTCTACAAACAAGTTGGTATGATATGCCGACATAATTCGCATGCATCAACAATCATACCTACAGGAAACTGCCTCATGGTTATCGAGCTTAATGAGACACCGGATAGCTCCTCAGAACTTGTTCGCGCCTATGATGTATTACCGCCAACAATACCCATATTACCCCAGACAGAACGCCCGTTTTTCCCTGGCCAGGCTATCCCTCTTCTAGTGGACCCTGCAAAATGGGACGCCACTATTCAGGCAGCAACTGAAAGCTCAAACGGAATTATCGGCCTGCTACTGACGCATACCAAACGAGCTGAGGATACCACCACCAAAGATTTTTACTCCATTGGTACGGCATGCAGAATCCACCGAACAGGTGCTATGGACGGTAGAACACAAGTCTTACTGGAAGGAATACAACGTTTCAAAATCACAAAATGGTTAAGTCAAGAAACGCCCTTTACAGCCAATGTGCAATATTTCCCTGAAGAACAATATGATGAAATTCCGGAAATAAAGGCGTATGCCGTTGCCATTATAAATACCATAAAGAAACTGATTCCTCTGAACCCTCTTTATGGCGAAGAATTTAAGCTGTTCCTCGACCATTTCCACCCTAATGACCCCTCTCATCTAGCAGACTTCGCTGCCAGCCTGACAACCTCAGCACGCGAACAACAACAGGAAGTCCTTGAATCACTGGATATATTGACACGGCTTAAACAAGTCCACGCACTCATTATCAACGAACTGGAAGTTGCCAAGGCACAGGCAGATATCCGTAAACAAGTCGAAAATGATATGTCAAAACATCAACGCGAAATAATCCTCAGAGAACAACTCCGAGTGATTCAAAAAGAGCTGGGCATTTCAAAAGATGATCGCACGGCTGATGCTGACAAATTTCACCAACGCCTTGAAAAACTCACGCTACCTGAAAACACCCAACAAAGAATTGAAGAAGAACTGCAAAAATTTTCAGTTCTCGAAACTGGCTCACCGGAATATGCAACAACCCGAAATTACCTTGACTGGTTAACCGTTTTACCATGGGGAAAAACAACTGAGGATCAGATCGATCTCGACGCTGCAAAAGCGATACTCGATAAAGATCACGATGGCCTGGTTGACGTTAAACAGCGCATTTTAGAATTCATTGCCATAGGCATAATGAAAGGCGAAATTTCCGGCTCTATTATTTTATTTGTCGGCCCGCCCGGCGTTGGAAAAACATCATTAGGTCGCTCTATTGCCCGTGCACTAAAACGAAAATTCTTCCGGTTTTCTCTAGGCGGTATGCGAGATGAAGCTGAAATTAAAGGCCATCGAAGAACCTATATTGGTGCAATGCCTGGAAAATTCATACAAGCGATTAAAGACACGCAATCGTCAAACCCAGTCATTATGCTTGATGAAATCGATAAGATAGGAGCTTCATACCAGGGAGACCCAGGCTCTGCTTTACTTGAAGTACTCGACCCGGAACAAAATACTGACTTCCTCGATCACTATCTGGATGTTCCCTTTGACCTGTCTAAAACACTCTTTATTTGCACTGCCAATCAACTTGATACGATCCCTGGCCCATTACTTGATCGCATGGAAATCATTCAGTTATCCGGTTATTTAGCCAGTGAGAAAATGGATATTGCCAGAAACCACCTCATTCCCAGACAACTGGAAAGAGCAGGGTTAAAAAAACGAGGTCAATTACGCATTGATAAAGCGGCATTAAAAATTATTGTAGAAAATTACGCCCGTGAAGCCGGTGTTCGCCGACTTGAAAAATTCATTGGAACAATCGCTCGTAAGGCTGTCGTCAAACTATTAAACAAGGAAAAGGCCCCCATCCGGGTGCGCGCTGCTGACGTCGAGGAATACCTTGGGAAAGCCATCTTCCAGAAAGAAAAAAACCTGGAAGGTGTGGGCGTTGTCACTGGCCTGGCCTGGACCGCGATGGGGGGAGCAACCTTAAGCATAGAAGCAACGCGCATTCACACTCTATCGCGCGGCTTTAAGCTCACAGGCCAACTAGGCGATGTGATGCGAGAGTCCGCCGAAATAGCCTATAGTCACATCGTTGCAAACGCTGGTTTATGGGGCGGCAAAGATAACTTCTTTGATACCTCATTCATCCACCTACACGTTCCAGCAGGCGCCACACCTAAAGATGGGCCAAGCGCGGGTATTACTATGGCAAGCGCATTATTGTCACTGGTAACAAATAAAAAAGTCAAAAGGAAACTGGCAATGACGGGTGAGTTAACGTTAACAGGGCATGTCTTACCCGTTGGTGGCATACGGGAAAAAGTCATTGCCGCACGCAGGGTTAAGATAAATCAATTAGTTCTCCCCGAAGCCAATCGAGGGGATTTTGAAGAAATCCCAGATTATATTCGTGAAGGTGTCACCGTAAATTTTGTAGAAACATTTGCCGAAGTTGTCCCAATAGCATTCGGCAAATAAAAAACTGCATGGGCAACTGGAGGGCAGTGAACACTGCCCTCCAAAAAAATCGCTATTTAGCTGCTGCCTGTGGCGTTATTTCTTTAATTCTGGAGCGATTAATCTCCACTGTCTTTTTACCGATGCCTTTGACACCCGTTAGGCCATCTACTGTTTTAAATAACCCATTTTCCTGACGATATCGAATAATTGCCATGGCTTTTTGTGGCCCAACACCATCGAGCAAATCCACTAGCGTTTCTGAATCTGCCGCATTAATATCGACAACGGGAGATGAATGAACCATAAATGGAAGAAGAAGCAAGCAGCTAACAAAGAAAATATGACGAATAAAATGCATAGTAACTCCTGTAATTGAAAGACGGGATTCCTTCCCTAAATTACCAACAGGTTTATTGGTAATATGAAATAATTATAAGCCGCTCAATCAGCTTCAACAAGCGTCAAAGTCGCAAACCTTTTGTCAATAAACACCTACACAAACTCATTAAGAGATTCATTGATATTCAAAAGTGTTTCCGCAGGTGACGGAGACTGGGTAATCGGCCTACCCATAACCAGGTAGTGAGAACCTGCCTGCATTGCATCTATTGGTGTCATTATTCGCGACTGATCATCCAAAGAGACCCCTGTTGGCCTAATGCCAGGCGTAACCAATAAAAAATCATGCCCTAAAGCCTTTCTCAACAGTGCAACCTCAAGTGGCGAACAAACGACACCATCAAGGCCCGCTTTTTTAGTTAATGCGGCCAGTCGACTAACGTGTTCGCCAACAGGCGCAGTAACGCCTGTCCCTCTCAACTGCGACTCATCCATACTGGTAAGAACTGTCACTGCAATAAGCAGCGGTGCATCAGCACCAAAGCGGTCAAGCTCTTTGCGAGCAGCTTGCATCATTTTCAAACCACCGGATGCGTGAACATTGAGCATCCACACGCCGAGCTCTGCGGCAGCGGCACAAGCCCGGGCAACCGTATGTGGAATATCGTGGAACTTTAAATCGAGGAAGACGCGAAACCCCTGTTTTGTCAGCCTTCGCACAAACTCAGGGCCTTCCCGGGTAAATAACTCCTTACCCACTTTTAACTGACACATTTCAGGTGTGATTTTTTCTACGAACGCTATAGCCTCTTCCTGCGAAGGATAATCAAGCGCAACAATGACAGGGGCAATGTGTTCTCTAGCCATCATTGAAGAAGGCGCTCAGAGGCATTCAATGCCTCTTTTTCCAATGACACCACTTGTCGGCACAGTTTTTTCGTTGTACGTTTTTGTCGTACTAAAATTCCTGTGCTTGCAATCATTCCCAGCACTGCTCCAATAGCGAGCGTAACAACAAGCAAGAACGAAAGCGGGATATCCTGTTTATTAAAATAATAATTAAAAGGAACCGGGGCGGAATTCAGGACAGCGAAAGATAACCCAAGAAAAACTAGAAAGACCAGGAAGATAAAACCGATGATCCGGCTCATACGTAACACCTCTCTCAAAAATAAAGATCCGAACTGAATGATCAGTCCGGATGGTAAGAGGTATTATCTATGAAAAATGCTACTAAAACAAAAATACTGATTGAACAGATACAAACGTGTTTTTAGCTGCCTGACATACGCTGCCCGGCAGGCTGACTGTCTGACGAAGCATTTGAATCACGATGAGCATAATCAACGCGCTCGCGCAATTCCTTGCCAGGTTTAAAATGCGGGACGTATTTTGCTGCTAACGCAACAGATTCACCCGTCTTAGGATTTCTTCCCATACGGGGTGGCCTATAGTGCAGGGAAAAACTGCCAAAGCCACGAATTTCGATTCTTTCTCCAGTCGCCAGAGACTGGCTCATCTGCTCCAGAAGGCCTTTGACTGCCAGCTCTACATCCTTATGGTTCAAATGACCATTTTTAGTCGCCAGTATTTCGATTAATTCAGACTTTGTCATACCTGTCCCCGCTTGCAGATGATCTATTGATTCTATCTGCTGGCCTAATTTCCTTGAGAAAAGACCAATCCATCAAGAATCAGTCACCTTTGCTCTCCAGTTGTTCTTTGAGAACATCACCCAGACGCGTACCAGTAGATACTGTGCTGCGACCGAACTCCTGGATCGCCGCGACCTCTTCATCGCTATCTTTCGCCTTGATAGACAATGAAACGGCACGGTTTTTCCTGTCGACCCCCATGAACTTGGCTTCAATTTCCTGACCCACTGTCAGCACAGTACGTGCATCTTCAACACGGTCACGATCCAGTTCAGATGCTCTTAATATACCCTCAACTCCATCTCCGAGGTCTACAATCGCAGCTTTGGCATCGACTTCTCTAATAACGCCCTTAACCAGACTTCCTTTAGCATTTTCTGCTGAGAAGTTTGAGAAAGGATCTTTCTCAAGTTGTTTGAGTCCTAAGGAAATTCTTTCACGCTCGGCATCAACTGAAAGCACGACGGCTTCCAGCTCATCACCCTTAGTGAAGTTTCTTACACTCTCTTCGCCTTCTTCTCCCCATGAGATATCTGACAAATGAACCAGACCATCAATACCGCCGTCCAGACCGATGAAGATCCCAAAATCGGTAATCGATTTAATCTGGCCTTTCACATGATCACCACGATTATGCGTCGCTGAGAACGCATCCCAAGGATTTGCGTAGCACTGTTTCATTCCCAGGGAGATTCGGCGACGCTCTTCGTCAATATCCAGAACCATTACTTCGACTTCCTGACCAATATGAACCACCTTGGCCGGATTAACATTCTTATTCGTCCAGTCCATTTCGGACACATGCACCAGACCTTCGACACCTTCTTCAATTTCTACAAAGCAGCCGTAATCCGCGATATTCGCGACCTTACCAAATAATCGGGCATTCTCAGGGTAACGACGAGCAAGATCTGCCCATGGATCCTGACCCAGTTGTTTAAGACCCAGAGACACGCGATTACGCTCCCGGTCAAATTTAAGCACCTTAACTTCCAGCTCATCGCCTACTGCAACAATTTCAGAAGGATGCTTGACGCGCTTCCAGGCCATATCGGTGATATGTAGCAAACCATCGATACCACCCATATCAACAAACACACCATAGTCAGTCAGGTTCTTAACGATACCCTTAACAACAGCACCTTCCTGCAAATCTTCCAACAAGGCTTCACGTTCAGCACTGTATTCTGTTTCAACAACCGCACGACGAGAGACAACAACATTGTTACGGCGCTGATCCAGCTTAATCACTTTAAATTCTAATTCCTTACCTTCAAGGTAAGTGGTATCACGAACCGGGCGAACATCGACCAGAGAACCCGGCAAAAAGGCACGAATATCTTCGATATCAACGGTGAAACCACCTTTGACCTTGCCGCTAATTAACCCAGAGATCACTTCACCTGCTTCATGAGCAGCTTCCAGACGTTTCCATACCTGCGCACGTTTTGCTTTTTCACGTGAAAGTCGCGTTGCCCCAAAGCCATCCTCTACGGCATCTAGCGAGACATCAACAACATCGCCCACATTAACTTCAAGTTCACCCTGACTGTTTCGAAACTGTTCGATGGGTATCACGCCTTCAGATTTTAATCCGGCATTCACAATGACCATATCCGACTGGATATCGACAATGGTACCCGGCACAATCGTGCCTGGACGCATTTCTTTGTTTATGAGGCTTTCTTCAAATAACTCTGCAAAACTTTCAGTCATGGGTGAAACATCCTTGCAACCAGATATAGCTCTGATTACACAATAGTAAAAACCGCCAATAGGTTAATGATAAAATAGAATAAAACCAGACAACGGTAATGTTAGGTGGAAAGAAAAAACGATGTATTTTACGTCGCGCTAATATAAGCGAGGAATTATAGCTCAATCTTTTACGAAAATCACTGAATTAGCTGTTTTTTAACGAAATCGCGTACCTGACTCAGAACCGCGTTGGCATCGATCCCTGTTGTATCGATTGTCATCGCATCATCTGCCGCCCTCAAGGGCGCAACAGAACGGCTACTGTCGCGCTTATCCCGCGCCTCAATTTCTTTAAGTACATTATCATACTCAACAGATATATTGTTATTTTTTAATTGCTTATAACGTCTTTCTGCCCTTTCTTCTGAGGTTGCTACCAGAAACAGTTTTACATCAGCCAGAGGAAAAACCACTGTCCCCATATCACGTCCATCCGCCACCAGCCCGGGTGGCATAGCAAAATCCTGCTGCACTTTTAATAGCGCTTTTCGCAC
>JAZGER010000113.1:0-7176 GCA_036478835.1 Gammaproteobacteria bacterium
TGCCCTAACAGGTCACGACCTTCAAGCAAGGGCGGGATACTCTCTGCCTGAATTGGCGAAGGCATCTCATAGCCAATTTCTTTAATAACTTTTAGTATAGGGGCAGCCAGAGCGAGCTGCTCAAAACCAGGAGTGGAATCAGTTGACATAATGGGTCCGCCGGACGTGCCGGGCGATAGCCAGGCAGAAAAAAGAGAGCTGAATTATAGGCGAATCTTTAGGAAATTACTGCAGAAATCGTCCTTTTTTGACAGAGAATCCAACCTATCACCTATGGTAGGATGTACCTATTGAGTAAATTGTCGACCAGACATCAAAAGCGATTCTAAATATTGCTGACAAATGGCGGCAAAATACCAAAACTTCTTTAAAGTGATACCTATGACTGCATCGCAACATAAAGTTATCTCTCTTACCAGGCTAAAAATCGCTTGCCAGGATTGCTCTCTTAAGGAAATCTGCCTGCCTGTGGGTGTCGGTATCAATGAAATAGAAATGCTGGACGATATCATTGAGCGGAAAAAGCCGCTTTCCAAAGGGGAAAACCTCTACCGTATCGGTGATAGTTTCAAATCCATCTTTGCGGTTCGATCTGGATCACTGAAAAGCATTTGCACGACTGAGGCAGGCGAAGTCCAGATAACCGGGTTTCATCTACCCGGTGAATTAGTTGGAATGGATGCCATTGCGGATAATATTCACCCTGTTAGCACAATTGCTCTGGAAACAACGAGCGTTTGCGAAATACCCTTTGAACAGCTGGATAAATTAAGCGAAAAACTCAGCGGACTTCGCCATGAAATCCTGCGTGTTATGAGCCGCGAAATCAAAGAAGACCAGCAGAACATGCTCATGTTGGGGCAAAAAACGGCCGAAGAGAAACTTGCTGCTCTATTAATGAGCATATCAAAGCGCCATAAAACTCGCGGATTCTCCCCACTCGAGTTTACTCTCACGATGTCTCGTGGTGATATTGGGAATTTTCTGGGATTAGCTCTTGAAACGGTCAGCCGTTTATTTGGCCGGTTTCAGGACGATGGCCTGATTACAGTCAATCGCAAACAAATCACCATTCTCAATCACTACAGCTTGTGCGCGTTAGCTGGTGCAGGATGTCTTCACGAAGATTCGCCTGTAGAAAAACGTTAACTCATCTGGAATAACCGGAGCGCAGAGCGTAAGCGTGTTAACAAGGCAATAGACTATCCTGCCTGGAATACTAAGCAGGCTGGCGTGAAGCCTGAATGCTCTGACGGATTTCCAGCAATTTCTGCTGGTTAAGGCTCTGGTGCCTGACATCCTGCAACTCACCGCCCAACTCAACGGCAAGACGACTTGCCGTATTGACTAGATCATCAAAGGCAGCTGTTCCCTCGACTGGCCCTGGCAATTGCAAAAACAAACTGAGACCAGGCGTAACGAACTGGCCCATTTTACCAATCTCAAAAACACCCGGCTTGACAGCACTGGCCACGCTAAAAACAATCTGGTTATCTGACATCCGGTGATAGATTTTCATGTCGCCAAATTGTAGCGATTGATTATTCAGCGCTTTAACGATATTCAAGCCCTGGAATGGTTGCTCAGTTTGAGCCATCACAGTAAGAATGATCAGCCGCTCTTCATCTCGAGGCACTTCAATCACCGGCTCACTGACATCTGATACCAGTGCATCCATCTCGGCCAGCTCTTCAGCCAGTAAATCGATATCTGGGTCCTCAGGCGTCACATTCATTCGTGGTGAAGCCGGTTCTGCATGTGTTGCCTTACTGCGCAGTAATTGATACCGCGTGACAAAATAAACCAGAGCAATAATGCCAACGCCTGCAACCAGCAAAATCAATCGAATATTATCCATCACAGTAGTCCCGCCTACACCGCTGCCAGTTGCACCGCTTCTTCAACATCAACAGTAACCAGCCTGGAAACCCCTGGCTCGTGCATAGTAACCCCGGTCAGTTGATTTGAAAGATCCATTGTAATTTTGTTATGCGTAATAAAGATAAACTGAACTGTTTCAGACATCTCCTCAACCATTTTACAAAAACGCCCGACGTTGGCATCGTCTAATGGTGCGTCAACCTCATCGAGCATGCAAAAGGGTGAAGGATTTAAACGGAATATAGCAAAGACAAGTGCAACAGCCGTTAATGCTTTCTCACCACCTGATAACAGGTGAATGGTGCTATTGCGCTTGCCCGGCGGTCTGGCCATAACGGTCACACCCGTATCCAGCAAGTCATCACCCGTGAGTTCGAGGTAGGCATGGCCGCCGCCAAACAAACGAGGAAACCCTTCCTGGAAGCCTTCATTCACCTTATCATAGGTTTCTTTAAAGCGAGTACGGGTTTCTGTATCAATTTTACGAATGGCGTCTTCTAGTGTTTCCAGAGCATCCGTTACATCCGTATATTGCGCATCCAGGTACTCCTTGCGCTCGCTTTCAGTTTCAAATTCTTCAATAGCCGCAAGATTGATAGGGCCGAGTCGGTTAATGCTTTTTTCCAACTGCTCTGCCTTTTGCCCCCACACGTCGGTGGTAGCATCTTCTGCAATTTCTTCAATGAGCGTTGCTAGCTCAAAACCACTTTCGGACACCTGTTCCAGCAATGTTTCTGATCTGACCTTAATTTCCTGCCAGTGAATCTGGCCTTGCGATAAAGCTTCGCGTAATTTCTGCGTCAGCTGTTCTTTTTCCTGGCGCTGCTCTTCCTGCTTGCGTAAAGCCTGTTCCAGAGTTTCTACCTTAATACGCTCTTCTTTCATCAGCGCTTCAACTTCATGGCGCTTTTTAACCAGCACGCTTAGCTCATCACTTTGAGTTTGCACAGGCGTTTCACTTTCTTCCAATGCTGTCTTTAATTCGCTCCTTCGCGCATCAAGATGAGCCTGCTGACTCCGCATGCGCTCAAGATTTTGTGTCGTCGTTTCCTGCTCAGTTCTGAACGAGCGAACCTTCAATGCCAGTTCATGCGCAGTATCGCGATCCACCTGTGCGGATGAACGAATGGTATCAAGCGCTTCCCTGAGGCGGGTGCGTTCAGTATCAAGCGACTGGCGATCCGTATCCATTTCTTCGAGCACGGCAAGCGCCTGATGCAGTACTTTGCGCGCCGCTTCCATCGATTGCTGATCCTGTTGCACCTGCGTGGTAATCTCTTCTGATTCTTTTTGTAAAATTCCAATGCGTTTATGCGCCTGTTCGAGCCGATTTCGTTTTGACTCCAATTGCGCCTTTGCTTCACTCAAGGCTCTATGCGCCTGGTTCGCAGCAAGCTGTCGCTCTTCCTGCTGAGACTCAGCCTGCTTCAATTCATCACGCGTTTTTTCCAGCGAACCATCAAGCAGCGCAACGGCACTAATATTTGCCGCCATTTCAGCTTCGAGTGATAGTAATTGCTGCTCGCGCGCAAGGACACCGGACTTTCCATCCTTACTGCGCGCCACTCGCGTCCAACCCTGGCCTAGCCAGATACCGTCAGCGGTAACAACCGATTCATTCGCTGCAAGCTGGCGCTGTAATGCCATCGCTGATTCAAGTGAGTCAGCGATGAATATTCCGGCAAGCAAGCCACTAATTGGCCAGGGTGATTTGATCTTATTTACGAGTAAATCAGCCTGATGATCTGAAGGAATATCTGCAGCCGTTACGCGCGTGTCGACTAAAGTAATCGACCCTTCCTGAATACTCGCCAGAGCTTGTGTGACTGATGCGGCCCCATCACTACAGACGGCTTCAAGGCTATTTCCCAACACTGTTTCGACGGCCGTTTCCCAGCCTTTCTCAACGTCTATCTGCTTGGCCAGACGAGGCGCATCAGCAAGTCCATGGCGGGAAAGCCAGTCAACCATGTGGTTTTCCTGCTCACCCAGTGCGGCTTGTTGCAATGCCTGCAACGACGAAATCCGCCCACGCATGTCCTGTTGGAGACTTCTACTGGTATGCAGTTCGGTCTGGTTCTGACGTAGCTGATCTCTACAACGCTCTATATTTTCGCGCACTTCGTCGACCGCTTTCTGTTCTGTTGTAGCTGTTGTGTCACGCTCTTCAACCAGCTTAGCTAAAGACCCAATGTCTGCTTCCAGCGTTGCCGTGTTGTTGACCTTCAGCTCCTGAGTGATTCGATCTAATCGTGACTGCAAGCCTGCCAGGCCACGCTCCAGGTGGTCTATACGCGTTCTCTCAACCTGTGCTGTTTGACTCGATTCGCTGTTTTTCAGATTAAAGGCTTCCCACTGAGTTTGCCATTCCTGCATGTCGGTTTCAGCTTTATCCAGGCTGGAACGAGAGGCTTGAGCGTCCGCTTCTGCTTTCTCAAGTGTGGGTTCATTCTCTGTCAGTTCAGACGAAATCAATTCCAGCCGCTCACCATCTACTTTTATATGTGCCTGAGCTTCAGTCCATGCCTGTTCAGTTTTTGCCAACTCCTGCGACTGGCTCTGGCGCGTTTCTTTCGCATGCTGGATAATTTGTTCAATACGGGCAACTTCGGTACCTATTTCATAAAACTGACCCTGAACCTCATTAAACGCTTCCGTTTGTGTAATGTGATCTTCACGGCCTTTAGTCAAATCCGCTTCGACAGCACGTAACTCAGCAACGATAGCTTCCAGTTTTACCTCTTCCTGCTTGAGCTGTTCACGCTGCTCTCGACTTTCGTCATACAGGCTTTGATAGCGCAAAGTCAGCAGCTCTGCCTTCACACGCTTTTCTTCATCGCGTAACTCTTTAAAACGCACAGCGGACCGAGCCTGCCTTTTTAGCTTTTCAAGCTGTTTCTCAATTTCTTCTCGTAAATCATTCAATCGACTAAGGTTTTCTTTCGTATGCTTGATGCGGGTCTCTGTTTCTCGTCGGCGTTCCTTGTACTTTGAAATACCCGCAGCCTCTTCAAGGAACGACCGCAGATCTTCAGGTTTGGCTTCAATCAACCGCGAGATCATGCCCTGCTCTATAATGGAATAGCTGCGCGGGCCCAAACCCGTACCAAGAAAAATGTCGGTAATATCCCGGCGACGGCACTTGGTTCCATTCAGGTAATAGTTTGACTGACCCGATCGCGCAACCTGCCGACGAATAGCAATTTCACCGTATTCAGCATACTGACCACCGAGGCCACCATCCGAGTTATCAAAAACCATTTCAACCGATGCCTGGGCAACCGGTTTTCTGGCATTTGAACCATTAAAAATAACATCAGCCATTGAGTCCCCACGCAGGTGCTTTGCCGATGCTTCACCCATAACCCATCGAACGGCATCGATGACATTCGATTTGCCACAGCCGTTGGGGCCGACAATACCTGTCAGCGCAGAGGGGAAATGAACCGTTGTGGGATCAACGAAAGACTTAAAACCAGATAATTTAAGATGACTGAGTCGCATGCTGCGGACAATACAGTAAATTTTCCGCCACGCACAGGCTTGACAGATGACCGATTATTTGGTGCATGATCATGCGATTGTAGCCAACAGCACTAAGCCTGTATTATTCGATAATCAAATCAACCTTATCAAATATTTAACTTTATATTATCATTGTAATTATTTGTTTTTATTACTATTTAAAATGGCGGCCATCTCATGAGCTCACAACCCTCTAAAACACTTGATACCTTTGACAACCCTCACCCGGCACGTGATTACACCATACGAATCAACACCCCTGAATTCACCTGCCTTTGCCCCAAAACTGGCCAGCCGGATTTCGCCACACTCAAACTGGAATACGTGGCTGATCAGCAATGCATCGAACTCAAATCCTACAAGCTTTATGTCTGGGCATATCGTGATGAAGGCGCATTCCATGAAGATGTTACCAACCAGATACTCAACGACCTGGTGGACGCCTGCAAACCACGTTTTATGCGGCTAACGGCTATTTTCAATGTTCGCGGCGGCGTTTATACCACTGTCGTTGCAGAGCATCGCGCAGCAGGCTGGGCACCGGCAGAAGTGGTTACCTTACCCTGAAGCCGATGCCAATTTTTATAGGTGTCGACGTAGGCACGTCCTCAGTACGCTGCTGCGCAATCGACGAACACCGTACTGTTCTCGGCAACTCTCGCAGAGACTTACCCCTGCCGGACAGGCAGGGAAATAAGATCAGCCAGCATCCCGATATCTGGTATCTGGCAATGATGCAGGCACTGGATGACCTGTTTAGCCAGATAAATCCTCAGGACATTGCTCGACTGACAATCGACGGCACGTCATCAACCCTGCTGCTTTGCCAGCCCGACGGAACGCCGCTGACGACCGGACTAATGTACAACGACAGCCGTGCAGTTGCACAGCTCCGTGCTATCAATCGCGTCGCACCAGAAGACAACCCGACACGTAGCGCGAGCAGCAGTCTGGCTAAGCTGTTACATCTCCTTGAAAGAGAAAAAACACGCCCTGTGGTTGCCTGCCACCAGGCCGACTGGTTGATTGGCAAACTAACCGGCGTATTCACTGCCAGCGATGAAAATAATGCGTTAAAACTCGGCTATGATTGCCTCAGACGCCAATGGCCAGACTGGCTGTCGACACTAGCCTTACCAGAAAATTGTCTGCCGAAGGTTTTTCCTGCTGGCACACCGCTCGCAAAAATATTGCCCGCGTATCTAGCCCGCTGGAACATCAACCCAGAGACTATCATCACAACAGGAACCACTGACAGCACTGCAGGGTTTATTGCGACGGGTGCAAACAACACAGGAACAGCCGTTACATCACTCGGCTCAACACTTGTTTTAAAAGTACTTTCCGACCAACCCGTTACCGCCCCAGCCTATGGCGTATACAGCCATCGACTGGGCGATCAATGGCTAGTTGGCGGCGCATCAAACACCGGTGGCGCTGTGTTAAAGCAACATTTCTCCAGCGCGCAATTACAGGCATTAAGCGCGCAGATAAACCCCGAAATATCCAGTCCGCTGTCATACTACCCATTACCCGCAACCGGGGAGCGCTTCCCGATTAATGACCCAACAATGCAAAGCAGCGTCGATCCACGCCCCGCATCGGATGTTGAATTCCTGCACGGTTTACTACAAGGTATCGCAAACATTGAACAACAGGGATACGCATTACTTGCAGACCTTGGCGCACCTTATCCGCTGCAAGTGATGTCTGTAGGCGGCGGCGCAAAAAATAAAGTCTGGGGAAATATTCGAAATAAATTACTCGGCG
>JAZGER010000114.1:0-2082 GCA_036478835.1 Gammaproteobacteria bacterium
TGTGGCCAGAAAAGCCAGGATTAAGAATGGGTGATTACCACTGAATTCAAGGAATTGCGGAAATGACATGCCAGATAGAACCTTTAGTGGTCAACGTTACAGAAAACTTCTCTCATCATTTCAATCAGGCGCAGTGTCCTTGAATCGCCAACGCGGTAGTATACCCGATTAGCATCTTTTCTTGATGCGAGAATGCCCTTATCTCGTAAGATCGCGAGGTGCTGGGATATATTACTTTGAGATGTCCCTACATTCTCAACAATATCCTGGACGCTGATTTCCGAGTTCCCTAGCGTACACAGAATTTTAAGCCTTAAGGGGTGTGACATTGCTTTTAAAGATCTTGATGCACGATAGATATCATCATCACGTGTAATCAGTGTTTTTGACTCTGTTTCGGTATCTTCAGCAGAAATGGTTTGCTGTAAATCAGTCATGAATATTATGTTATCCCCGAAGTTTTTTTGTCGAGACAGACTGTCTTCATTACAGTAACATTATACAGTAATATATGTTTAAAGATAGCGTAACGAAAGCCATATCATGAGCATGGTTAATGCATAAGGACGAATAATAACGTATGAAGTCACAGAGTTTAAAGCCCATTATTCTTGTCATACTGGATGGTTGGGGTTACAGGGAAGAGCCTGAAAACAATGCAATTTTAGCTGCGAAAACGCCAGTTTGGGATCGTATCTGGGAGCAATATCCCCACTCATTAATTAAAACATCGGGGGCTGCAGTGGGTTTACCTGCTGGTCAAATGGGCAATTCTGAAGTTGGCCATATGAATTTGGGTGCCGGTCGAGTTGTTTATCAGGAGTTCACGCGTGTTAGCCGTTCTATCAAAACCGGTTCGTTTTTCACGAATGCAACGCTAACAGACGCCGTCGATCAGGCGCTTGAGACTGACAAGGCAGTGCACATCCTGGGGCTACTGTCACCAGGCGGCGTCCACAGTCACGAAGAGCATATTCATGCAATGATGAAAATCGCCATTGAGCGTGGTGTGAAAAAAGTTTATTTACACGCCTTCCTGGATGGCAGAGATACCCCGCCGCGTAGTGCCACCGCGTCTCTGGAAGCTATGGAAGAAAAGCTGAAAGAATATGGTGGTGGCCAGATTGCTTCTATCATTGGGCGTTACTATGCCATGGACAGGGATCATCGCTGGCCCAGGATACAGGCAGCGTATGATTTGATTACTCAGGGCAAGGCAGAGTATGTCGCGCAAACGGCGCTTGAAGGGCTGGAAACGGCCTATGAGCGAGATGAAAGCGACGAATTTGTTAAAGCAACGAGTATCGTTGCGCCGGGTGGGAGCAAGGTGACTATTGATGATGGTGATGTCATGGTCTTTATGAACTTCCGGTCTGATCGTGCGCGCCAAATTACCCGCCCATTTATTGAGCCGAATTTCGATGGTTTTGAGCGAGAATCGATTCCTGAGCTGGGGCAGTTTGTTAGTTTGACAGAGTATAACTCTGAGTTTGATGTTCCCGTTGCCTTCCCCGCTGAACGCTTACATAAAGTCTTCGGAGGGCTGCTCTCGCGGCATGGTATTCGCCAGTTGCGACTGGCTGAAACTGAAAAATATGCGCATGTGACATTTTTCTTTAATGGGGGTGTTGAAGAGCCTTTTGAAGGGGAAGACCGAATCATGGTGCCATCCCCCATGGTCGCAACGTATGATTTGCAGCCAGAAATGAATGCCAAAGAAGTGACCCGGCGGCTGGTTGAAGCGATTGATGGAAATGAGTATGGGGTGGTGATCTGTAATTTTGCGAACGGTGATATGGTTGGCCATACCGGAAATTTTGATGCTGCTGTGAAAGCGATCGAAACGCTGGACGAATCCTTAGGTAACATCCTTGAGGCGTTGTCGCGTTCAGGTGGGGAGCTACTGGTCACTGCGGACCATGGAAATGCAGAACAAATGCTTGATACAGAGACAGGCCAGGCTTATACAGCACATACATCCAATCCAGTTCCCCTGGTCTATATCGGTAGAAAAGCGAAGTTATCAAGTGGTGCGCTATGCGATATTATTCCAACGATGTTGAGCTTGATGAATCTCGAGAT
>JAZGER010000115.1:0-2988 GCA_036478835.1 Gammaproteobacteria bacterium
GGCTTTGCCATCAGACAGGCTCCAAAACTCCCCGACTGAACCCGATCGCTGGGACAGCCAACATTCAGATTCACCTCATCGTAACCTGCATCCTCAGCCATCTTTGCGCAGAGTGCTAATTCACCGGGGTCAGAACCACCCAGCTGCAGTGCCAGTGGATGCTCATCAGAATGATAGGCAAGCAGGTAGTCCGGATCACCATTGATCAATGCTGCGGCGGTAATCATTTCAGTGTATAGCAATGCGTCCGGTGAAATCAGCCGGTGAAAATACCGGCAATGCCGATCCGTCCAGTCCATCATCGGAGCAACTGAAATCTGGCCTTGGGGAGTGCTAAGCATAGGAAATAAATGAAAAGACTGTAGTCAAATAAGAGATTCTACGCTATCTTCCTGCCTGTCGCTGTAACCCAGTAAACGTTTTGGTCTTCATGCCGTTAATTGATCCAGTGCGTGCAGAGAATTTCACAGATCAAAAAAGAAATTACCTGCCGATAGAATGTATAATAGATTAAATTCAGAAAAACTTAAGGAATTCAGGACTATGGGCAACAAAATCCTTGTAACAGGTGGTGCTGGCTATATTGGCAGTCATGTCGTCAAACAACTCACCGGAATGGGCACTGACGTTGTCGTGCTCGATAACCTGTCTACCGGGTTTTCAGATGCCGTCATAGGCGCCGAGCTGGTTGTTGGAAACACCGGCGACAAAGAACTCGTAAGCAAGCTACTGATTGAGCATAATGTCGATGTTGTCATCCATTTTGCCGCCCATACAATCGTTCCTGAATCGGTTTCTGAACCATTGAAATACTATGGCAACAATACCTGCAGCACACGCAGCCTACTAGAGTGTTGCAATGAAGCGGGCATTAAGCACTTCATTTTTTCGTCGACTGCTGCAGTTTACGGCATTCCCGAATCAGATTTCTGTACTGAAAAAAGTACGCTGGACCCAATCAATCCCTACGGAACATCCAAATTGATGTCTGAAATGATGCTACGTGACCTGGGTAAGGCCACGGATATGACGCATGTTATTTTACGTTATTTCAACGTTGCTGGCACTGACCCTGATGGTGAAATTGGCCAGTCAACTAAGCAGGCGACGTTGTTGATCAAAGTCGCTGCAGAGGTCGCCGTCGGCAAGCGCGATCAGCTCTATATTTTTGGTACTGATTACCCCACACCCGATGGAACAGGTGTTCGTGATTATATTCATGTCGAAGATCTAGCAGACGCCCATATTAAAGCGGTAGAGTACCTTCGCAAGGGTGGTGAGTCTCAAACCATGAACTGCGGCTATGGTCATGGCTACAGCGTTCGAGAAGTCATTGACGCCGTTAACCGGGTGAATGGAACGCCGATTAAAGTCAGGGAGGAACCTCGGCGTGCCGGCGATCCCCCTGCCCTGATCGCTACCGCTGATGAAGTAAAATCTGTGCTTGGCTGGACTCCAAAATATGATGACCTCGACTTCATCGTCAAAACATCACTGGAATGGGAGCGGAAACTACTGGATTACGAACCTAAGTAAGCGACTTTAGTTGGGGTACAGGGAGCGTAAACTGCCAGGCATTACTCTGCTCTAAAAATCCGGCGTATTTTTATTTGAACAGAGCTAACAGCGTATTAGGCGCTAGCCTTGATCTTTTTACCTCGGCGTAATTGTACGGCGCTCGCTAGCTGCTCCAGTAATGGGACGGTATCATCCCAGCTCAGGCAAGCATCTGTAATGCTCTGCCCGTACGCCAGCTCTGTACCTGCGATACAATCCTGACGCCCTTCCTTTAGATGGCTCTCGATCATCACACCAATAATACCAGCAACACCGGAAGCCATTTGCTCTGCAACCGAACTGCCCACATCCAGTTGGCGTTTGAATTGCTTGGAGCTGTTACCGTGACTACAATCAACCATTAGCTTTTCAGATAAATTTGATGCCTTAAGTTGTTCCAGTGCAGCTTGAACACTCTGCGGATCATAATTAGGCAATTTTCCACCACGCAAAATAATATGACAGTCTTCATTTCCAGAGGTAGAAAAAATAGCTGTATGCCCAGGCTTGGTAACAGATAAAAAATGATGTGGGTTTGATGCAGAACGAATCGCATCCATCGCGATACTCAACTTACCATCGGTACCATTTTTAAACCCTACAGGGCAGGAAAGACCAGACGCCAACTCTCGATGCACCTGACTTTCTGTTGTGCGCGCGCCAATTGCGCCCCAGCTGATTAAATCGGAAATGTATTGCGGTGTAATCAAGTCCAGATACTCGGTCGCCGCAGGCACACCCAAATCATTCAATTTCAGTAGTAGCTCCCGCGCAACACTAAGACCTTTATTTATCTGGAAGCTACCGTTCAGGGAAGGGTCATTAATCAGCCCCTTCCAGCCGATCGTGGTCCTGGGCTTCTCAAAATAAACGCGCATGACGACAAGCAGCTCACCACTTAACTGTTCACGCACGTCTTTAAGCCGCCGGGCATACTCCAGCGCTGCTTCCGGGTCATGAATAGAACAAGGCCCGACAATCACCAGCAGCCGGTCGTCGTCACCCTGCAAAATCCGGTGAATGCTCTGACGAGTATCGTAGATGACCTTAACTGCCGCATCAGTGATGGGGAATTTCTCATGGATCACGGTGGCTGATTCCAGCTCTTTAACACCTAAAATCCGTAAATCATCTGTTGTATGACCTATGCTCATAATATTCTACATGCACCATCTAACTGGCTGACTCTAGGGGGATAAATTTGATCAATCATGGTACTGCACCGACAGAGACCACATTGGCAAACCGACAACAGCCTTCACAACAGGCTATCTGATTCCGATTCTATACATTTTCTACCCTCAAAACTAGGCACGACGCCTTAGTTTTCAGCTATAAGTTTTATTCTTCGCAACCTCTTCCCACCCGAGTCCCTGTCGAATCTGTAAATTTTTCCCAGGGAACCCAGCCTTTCGGACAATGGAAACCCCA
>JAZGER010000116.1:0-8205 GCA_036478835.1 Gammaproteobacteria bacterium
CTTGTCGACATGCATGCGGCGCATGAGCGAATTACGTATGAGTATCTGAAAAAAAGCTATCAGGGTGAGGGGATAAAATCACAGCCCTTACTTGTTCCTATGAGTCTTTCAGTGAGTCAGCGTGAAGCGGATCTTGCTGAACAACGTCATGACTGGTTCAAAAACCTGGGGTTTGAGGTCGACCGCATAGGCCCTGAACAACTCGCCGTACGCCAGGTTCCGGCCCTGTTATCTAAAGCCGATATTAATACGCTATTGCGCGACGTTCTGTCTGACTTGCAAGAGCATGGTAATACTCGGCGAATTGAAGATTCGCTGAATGAATTGCTTTCGACAATGGCCTGTCACGGTTCGGTGCGCGCCAATCGGCAGTTGTCTGTGGCTGAAATGAATGCATTGCTGAGAGACATGGAGCGCACCGAACGCAGTGGCCAGTGTAACCACGGCCGTCCAACCTGGATTCAAATGGACCTGACGGAGCTGGATAAACTCTTTATGCGCGGGCAATAAATGAACAGTGATAAGCGCCCGCCGGCACTATTTTTGATGGGGCCAACAGCATCCGGGAAAACCGGTCTGGCTGTTGATTTGGTCAAACGTTTTCCCGTTGACATCATTAGCGTGGATTCTGCATTGATCTACCGAGAGATGAATATCGGCACGGCGAAGCCAGAAGCGGATATATTGAAAATTGCTCCGCATCGCCTTGTCGATATCAAAGATCCTTCCGAAACGTATTCGGCTGCAGAATTTGTCGCAGATGCTTCCAGAGAAATGCAGGCTATTACCGCTGCAGGGCGTATTCCGCTCCTTGTGGGAGGGACTATGCTCTACTTTAGAGCGTTAGAAAATGGACTATCATTATTACCGTCTGCTGACCCTGAAATACGAAAAATACTTGAAAGTAAAATACTTAATGAAGGCCTGCAGTCCTTACATGATGAGTTATCCGAGGTGGACCCAGTGGCAGCCAGAAGGATTCATTCTAATGACCGGCAGCGAACCTTACGCGCCCTTGAAGTCTACAAAATTACCGGCCAATCGATGACCCGCCTGTTTGAAGCTGGCGTTGAAGGGTTAACGTCACATCGCTTACTCAAGATCATTCTCGCACCCGCTGAGCGCGAGATATTGCATGAGCGCATAGATCTCAGGTTTCACCTCATGCTTGAAAACGGTTTCCTGGATGAGGTGCGCCATTTATATCAAAGAGATGACCTGCATGCCGATTTACCTTCAATGCGCGCAGTGGGTTATCGCCAGGCCTGGAAATTCCTGAGTGGAGAATTTACCGAGGAGGAGTGGGGTGAAAAAGCCATTATTGCAACCCGACAATATGCTAAACGGCAATTTACCTGGTTAAGAGGGGAACAAAATGCGCACTGGCTAGATGGACAGAATGGGCGGGATTATGAAAATATCTTTCAATTGTTTGACGAATACGTGCTCGGATGATTAATATTTGGCCATTTTTACTCCTGGCGGTATCGTGGCAAGGATTCATTATGCTAGACTCGCAGCCGAGCCCAGTGAACGATTTGAAGAATTAGAATATTTTCTGACCATTAATTATATGATCATACGAAGAATATGCTGTTCTTGTTTTAAGAACACAGGCTTATCCATTGCAGACGCCAACCATTAGGGATAATTATTTTTGGCCCTACACTATTAGAAATAAGCGTTTTGCAGGAGAGAAATTTTGGCTACACGTAATGAAAAAAAAGGAGAACTGACATGGCCAGAGGACAGTCGCTTCAGGAACCATTCCTGAACGCTCTAAGAAAAGAACGTGTTCCCGTTTCCATTTATTTGGTTAACGGAATAAAATTACAGGGACAAATTGAGTCATTCGATCAATTTGTTGTTTTATTAAAAAACAGTGTGAGCCAAATGGTTTACAAGCACGCTATCTCGACTGTTGTGCCTGCCAGAAATGTGCGTATGCCCAGCACAGATACAGACAGTGACAGTGACAGTGATGGTGGTGATCAGTCTGATCCCGGTAACAGCTAAACGACAACTTATTGATTATCAGAAGATAGCTTCTGATAGCCTGTGGTATTTCCATCTTGTTTGATCGACCCAAAAGTGGCGAGACTGCTATCTTGGTGCATATTGATTTGCCTGGGATTTCAGACCGTGATGACTTACTGGAATTTGTCGATCTGGTGCGCTCTGCCGGGGTTGATCCTTTAGAAACGATTACCGGCACCCGGCGAGTGCCGGATGCAAAATATTATATTGGTCAGGGTAAGGCGACTGAAGTTAAGGAGCAGGTTCAGGCCAGGGAGGCCGGAGTTGTTATTTTTAACCACACCTTGTCGCCAAGTCAGGAACGCAATCTGGAAAAGCTGTTTCAGTGTCGTGTGTTAGACCGCACCGGGTTAATTCTCGATATATTTGCACAGCGTGCGCGATCTTTTGAAGGTAAATTACAGGTCGAACTGGCGCAGTTAAAGCATTTATCGACACGTCTGGTTCGCGGTTGGACGCATCTTGAACGGCAAAAAGGTGGCATCGGGATGCGGGGTCCAGGCGAAACACAGCTTGAGACTGATCGGCGCCTGTTGTCTGAACGAATCAAATATATTAACCAGCGACTGGAAAAAGTACGTCGCCAGCGAGCACAGGGTCGGCGTGCTCGGACACGCGCTGAAGTTCCGACAATATCGCTGGTGGGGTATACTAACGCGGGTAAATCGACACTGTTTAATCGTTTATGTGGGGCTGATGTTTATGCCGCAGATCAACTGTTTGCTACACTTGATCCAACGTTGCGGCGGCTTGACCTCCCCGGTGTTGGGCCGGTTATTCTGGCCGATACTGTCGGCTTTGTCAGGCAACTTCCCCATGAGTTGATTGCGGCATTTCGCTCAACGCTGGAAGAAACGATAAAGGCTGATCTGTTGTTGCATATTGTCGATGCTCAGGATCAGGAGCGGCATCTACGAATTGAACAGGTTAACGACGTGCTTGAATCAATTGGTGTTATCGATGTCCCACAGTTGCTGGTTTACAATAAGACGGATCTCAGCGGTGAACCCGCGCTGAGAGTGGAAGATGCTCAGGGTCAGATGCGCGTTTGGTGCTCAGCGATCACGGGTGACGGTATTGATATACTGGTGGAGACGATTGGGCTTGTTTTACAACCCGACCGCGTTTCCGGATGGTTAAATATTGCAGCAAAAAATGGTCGTTTGCGAGCCCGTATCTACCAGTTGGGTAAAGTGGTAGAAGATAAGGCAGACAACGACGGAGGCTGGTGGATCAATGTCCATATTGGCCGTGCTGAACTGGAAAGAGTGATGAGTTCTGAAGGGATTTCTTGCCATTTAATGGAGTACCCGGATAATTCACAGGTTGCGGGCAGGCGACAAGACCAATAAAATCCCTATTCCGTCTTTGCTCTATAAGCTGGCAAAGACAAACTAATTGAAACTAATCGCAGGAGTATTACATGGCCTGGAATCAACCGGGTGGTAACAATAAAGATCCGTGGGGTAACCGTAATGAAGATGGGCCTCCGGACCTTGACGAAGTCGTGAAGAAAGCACAGAAAAAACTGGGCAGCCTGTTTGGTGGTAAAGGCGGTGGCGGTGATAGTGGTGCTTCTGGGGGTAAGGGTGGTTTTTCCTATGGCGGCTTAGGCATTGTTTTTCTTATTGGGCTTTTGCTGCTGCTTGCCAGCGGTTTTTACATCGTTGACGCCGGTCGTCAGGGTATTGTGATGCGTTTTGGCAAATTTTATACTGCTACCGTGCCTGGCCCACATTGGCGTATTCCGCTGGTAGATCAGGTGAGAGTCGTTAATGTTGATCAACGCCGAACCGAAGAGATTGGGTATCGCGTTGCTAGTAGCGGCCAGTCTGGAGCCACTGTTGAGCGCGAAGCACTGATGCTTACCGAAGATGAAAATATTGTCAATATTCAACTCGCAGTCCAGTATCAGATTGGTAGCCCGCAGGATTTTCTTTTTTCTGTGCGTGACCCCGAGGCGGTGTTGAAACAGACGGCTGAAAGTGCTGTACGCGAAATCGTCGGTAAAAATAAAATGGATTTTGTGCTCAAAGAAGGTCGGGCCGAAGTTGTCGGCAAGACCAAAGAACTGATGCAGAAAATCCTTGATCAATACCAGAGCGGGATACTCGTGTCTGATGTGAATCTTGTCGATGCACAGCCCCCTGAAGAAGTGCAGGGTGCCTTTTCGGATGCGATCAAGGCGCGTGAAGATAAAGAGCGCTTGAAGAATGAAGCAGAAGCTTACGCGAATGAAGTGATACCGAGAGCACGTGGTCTCGCGGCCAGGCAGACTCAGGAAGCAGAAGCTTACAGGTCTGCAGTGACTGCGAAAGCCGAAGGTGAAGCTGATCGCTTTATTGCAATACTTGAGCAATACGAGAAAGCGCCCGAAGTGACACGTAAGCGTATGTATCTTGATACGATAGAGTCCGTCCTGGGTTCCAGTAATAAGGTGATTATTGACAGCAAAAGTTCTGGTAATATGATGTACCTACCAATCGACAAGCTGATTGAGAATACACGGTCTGCGCCAACATCAACGGCACAACCGCAAACTAATTTCACGCAGACTCCTCTTGAGAAAAGCAGGAATCGTGCTGAGACCCAATCACGTAATTCCAGGGAGCCTCGCTAATGGCTAATAAAAGCTCATTAATTGTCGTGTTGCTTTTAAGTGCAGCATTAGCTTTTTTCTCTTTATTTACGGTTGCAGAATGGGAAAAGGCGATCGTATTTCAGCTGGGTAAAATAAAAAATGCTGAGTTAGAACCAGGATTACATTTCAAACTTCCGGTCTTCAATAATGTTCGCAAATTTGACGGGCGAATTTTAACGCTGGACGTAGAGCCAGAACGATTCCTTACGGCAGAGAAAAAGAATGTCATCGTGGATTCGTTTGTGATGTGGAGAATCGCTGATGTGGGTAGATATTACACTGCTGTGCAGGGTAATGAGGCACAGGCGAGGCGCCGATTAGAGCAAATTATCAAGGATGGTATGCGGGCACAGTTCAGTCGGCGCACCATAAATGAAGCTATCTCTGGTGAGCGCGAAGAAATAATGATTGCTTTAACCAAGGATGTGAATGAGCAGGCGGGCCAAATTGGCATGTCGATTGTGGATGTGCGAGTCAAGCGTATTGATCTGCCGGATGAAGTGAGTGGATCTGTTTATCGTCGAATGCAGGCAGAACGAGCCAGAGTTGCGAAAGAGTTTCGCTCTGAAGGGTTTGAAGCGGCAGAAAGAATCCGTGCCGATGCTGATCGCCAGCAACAGATTATTCAGGCAGAGGCATACAGAGAAGCTGAAAAAGTACGCGGTGTTGGTGATGCGATTGCATCTGATACCTATGCAAAAGCCTATTCCAAAAATGGAGAGTTTTACGCGTTTACTCGTAGTTTGAATGCCTATCAAAAAACCTTCTCCAAGGGTAAAGATTTACTGGTTTTAGAGCCAGACAGTGAGTTCTTTGACTACTTTAATCATGCGAAGCAACAGTAAGCATTTGAGCTGAATAGCGTTAGGTACCTTATGTGGCACGAGTTATTCACAGCAGTTGCGCTTTTGCTTGTCATTGAAGGGATTATCCCTTTTGTAAGTCCGGATGCGTTAAGAAAAATGCAGGCAGCGATGAATGAAATGGGTGATCGGGAAGTCAGACTAACGGGCCTGGTCAGTATGGTGTGCGGTGTTGGTTTGCTTTATCTGGTGCGATGAAAACGAAACAAAAAAATAATCTCTGGCTGTTACCCGATGGTGTTGAGGAGTTATTGCCTGATCAGGCAAGGCAACTTGAGCAGCTGCGTAGAGAGGTTCTTGATAGCTACCAGTCATGGGGATACGAGCTGATTCAGCCGCCGTTTATCGAATACCTGGATTCACTTCTTACCGGTAGTGGACATGAGCTAGATTTGAAAACCTTTAAGCTTGTCGATCAGATCTCTGGTCGGCTACTTGGGCTGCGTGCAGACATGACGCCTCAGGCGGCAAGGATTGACGCACATAGCTTGTGCAGTGATGAGCCGACACGGCTTTGTTATCTGGGTACTGTGCTTCATACCGGTGCTGTTAGAGCGACAGCCTCTCGCTGCCCTGTTCAATCGGGCGCAGAGTTGTATGGTCATGCTGGACCTGAGAGTGATGTAGAAATCCTGCAACTTATGCTGAATACGCTGGAGCTGACAGGCCTTGGAGATGTTCATATCGATCTGGGGCATGTGGGTATTTTTCGCAGCCTTGCAAAAGAAGCTGGTCTGGATGGAAAACAGGAAAATCTTTTATTTGACGCCCTACAGAGAAAGGCTATCCCTGAAATTGATGCATTCCTGGCAGGTATCGATGCAACGTTGGAGCAAAAAACGCGGTTAGCCTGTCTTGCAGATCTCAATGGAGGTATTGATATTTTGCAGGAAGCTAAAGTGCAACTGGACGGTTGTGGACAGGAAACCCAGCAGGCGTTATCAAATTTGATCGATATTGCCGAGCGGGTTCAGCAAGCCTTGCCCGAACAGTTGATATATTACGATCTTGCTGAGCTGCGAGGGTATCAATACCACACTGGGCTGGTCTTTGCTGCATATATCAAAGGTCATGGGCAGGAAGTTGCACGGGGAGGGCGATATGATGATATTGGCCAACACTTTGGCCGGGCGCGCCCGGCCATCGGTTTTAGTACCGACCTCGCCGTGTTAATGAAGCTGGGGTCGCGCACGTATAAGCAGCAGCAACCCGGTATCCTCGCGCCTTCAGAGGCTGACAGCCAATTACAGAAAAAAATTCGTGAATTGCGACAATCGGGTGAACGAGTTGTTTTTTCACTGCCAGGCCAATCGAAAACAACCGCTTGCGACAGGGTTTTGAATTTACATGAGGGTCACTGGGTTGTTGATCCGCTAAGCTGATAAACTGGGTTTGACCTACCAGGCTGATTGAGTTGCAAGGAAATATAATGGGAAAGAATGTCGTTGTAATTGGTACCCAATGGGGTGATGAGGGCAAAGGCAAGATTGTCGATTTGCTTACCGACCGGGCGTCGGCTGTTGTGCGCTTTCAGGGCGGTCACAATGCAGGCCATACGCTGGTTATCGAAGGTAAAACAACGGTCTTGCATCTGATACCTTCAGGTGTTTTGCGTGAGAATGTCCGCTGTCTGATTGGCAATGGTGTTGTGGTATCGCTCTCTGCATTGCTTGAAGAAGTAGCTATGCTGGAGTCTGGCGGTGTCCCTGCATCTGACCGTATTGGCATTAGTGAGTCGTGCCCACTCATTCTCCCCTATCATATAGCGCTTGATAATGCCCGTGAAGTTGCGCGGGGTAAAAAGGCGATTGGTACCACCGGTCGAGGTATTGGTCCCGCCTATGAAGATAAAATCTCACGACGGGGTATTCGTCTCGGCGAATTGCTCGATGAAAAACATTTCAGCAATCGCTTACAGGAAGTCATGGAGTACCATAACTTTTCCCTGGTGAATTATTTCAAGGCAGAGCCTGTCGATTACAACCAGGTGTTGGATGAAGCCTTGATGCAGGCTGAGAAAATTGCTCCGATGATTGAAGATATTCCTGGGACCTTGCAACAATTGCGCAAATCAGGTGAAAGCATCATGTTTGAAGGTGCGCAGGGTGCTTTGCTTGATATCGATCATGGCACCTACCCATATGTTACTTCATCCAACACGATAGCGGGTGGAGCAGCTTGTGGGAGCGGTGTTGGCCCTTGTGATATCGATCATGTGGTGGGTATCGTTAAAGCTTACACGACTCGGGTAGGTGCAGGGCCTTTTCCTACTGAACTCTTTGATGGTGATGGCAATCACCTCGGTGAGAAAGGGCATGAATTTGGCGCAACGACTGGCCGTCAACGTCGTTGCGGGTGGCTCGACGTTGTTGCTTTACGACGTTCGCTAGCGATCAATAGCGTTACCGGTATGTGCATTACCAAGCTGGACGTACTGGATGGACTAAAAACTATTCGTATTTGTGTGGCTTATAAACTTGATGGAAACGAGGTGGACGTACCACCTGTGGGTGCAGATTTATTTGAACAATGTGAGCCCATTTATATTGATATGCCTGGTTGGCAGGAATCTACCGCTGGTGCAAAATCTGTAGGTGACCTGCCTGATGCAGCCCGGAATTATCTTTCTAAAGTTGAAGCGTTGTGTGAAACACCGATTGATAT
>JAZGER010000117.1:0-3442 GCA_036478835.1 Gammaproteobacteria bacterium
CGCTCCAGGTCCGTCGTCGCAAACAAGTGGCTCATTAACGCTGCAAAATCCACTCTGTTTGATTTAGGAACAATCACCAGCCGCGTCGGGTTTTCATGGTCTGATTCGTCCCGTAAATCGGCCACCATAGGTAACTTTTTATTATTCATCTGCAAGGCTATTTGCTCAAGAACACGCGCACCTGATACCTGGTAAGGTAGCTCAGTGATAATAATATCCGAGCCTTCTTTCTCGTATCGGGCACGCAAACGCGTGCTGCCATGCCCCTTGATATAAGCCGCCTTAATATCTTCACGCGAGGTAATAATTGCCCCGCCCGTTGGATAATCCGGGCCAACAATGTGCCCCATCAAATCATCAATCGTTGATTTGGGCTTTTCCAGCAATTGAATAGCGGCGCCAGCGACTTCTGTCAGGTTATGGGGTGGCACGTCGGTGGCCATGCCAACCGCTATACCCGTTGCCCCATTCAGCAGAATTGTCGGCAATCGGGATGGCAGCAGTGTAGGCTCCTGAAGCGTACCATCAAAATTTTGCTGCCAGTCAACCGTGCCTTCACCTAATTCGGACAATAAGGTATCTGAAAAAGCGGTTAGTCGCGCCTCTGTATACCGCATAGCGGCATAGGATTTAGGATCATCTGGCGCCCCCCAGTTGCCCTGGCCATCAACTAATGGGTATCTGAAAGAAAAAGGTTGCGCCATATGCACCATAGCATCGTAACAGGCACTATCACCGTGCGGATGAAACTTCCCAAGCACATCACCTATCGTTCTTGCCGATTTCTTATACTTTGCCCGTGCGGATAAATTCAGCTCGGACATGGCGTAGACAATACGTCTCTGTACAGGCTTCAGGCCATCGCCGATATGCGGTAATGCCCGATCAAGAATAACGTACATCGAATAATCGAGATAAGCGCGTTCGGTATAATCGGCTAACGGTAGTTGTTCTACGTCGTCAATCGTTTCGTCAATACTCATGAATTCCTCAAAAATGATTCCGTTTAGATCAAGCCAAATGACAAAGCAGCAAGCGGTATGACCTGCTTTCCATGGTCTTAGGGCCAGAAGTATGCATATTGATCGGTAACATCAATAATTTCCCCACAACCGACCAACATTTGTGTAAACAGCAGTAATTGTTCACCGTGCCTTTGCGATGAGTTTTTCAAATCTTCCAGCATGGCCTTAAACATGTCATCCTGAATTTTATCAGATGAGGTTGCAACCAGCCGTAAAATTCGGCAATCTTTTTTATCCTCATTCCAGCCAGACAGGCTTTTAAGATTCTGAAAACCTTCCGAGCTATATTCATCTGCCACCTCAACTTCAAGTCCACCCGAACCCACTTTATCAAACACGGCCATATCAAACCCAAAAGGCGGTTCCGGTTCACCCTCGTTTGTCACCTGACGCCCATGCAAATGAATCGCATCAAAAAGCATACGAACCGACTCGGTCGTTAACAGGGTTGCTGGGTTCGGCGTATTCGATTTCGAGCAATACGCGGCAAGCTGATTACCTTTAAAAGGTAATCCCGTCGCCAGTAAACTCGCCCCACGCGCTTTATGATGTCCAATAAAAAAAGCAATCGATTCCGAATTAATCGCGGCAAGCGACTCATAGACCCTTGCCGAAATTGAGCTAATAACATCACCCGCATCAATTTTTAATTTATGCTGGTTTTTCTGAATAACCTCGTCAAAAAATTCATCCAGTGGATCTTCCTCTGCACCAGTAATACGCTCTAGCCTCAAAACCGATACTTCAGAATGGGTAGCATTAACTACCCGGTAGGGTATTTCCAGTAATTGCAGTGATTGCCGCTTCTCCTGCATGGTCGGAAAACCAATGCGAAGCAATATACCGGGCCTGATATCCAACAGGCTGTCAGTGTTCACACACAGACCATGCCAGGAAATATCACTGGAAAACCCTGAAAATTCTTTTTCCTTTACAGTCACTGTAATCGCTGTCCTGGCCAGGTAGCGATGTTCTCGACGCCGCTCAACATAACCAAACCGAATCAAATCAGGATTGAGAATATCTTGGCTCAACTCTGTTTTCCGTACTATTTTACCTGTCTTAACATTGCGTAATTCCGACCCAACCCAGACTTTAAGATTATTTTCATGAGCATTAGAGATGTCGGCACCTTGATCCACCCATCTCTGCGCATAGACCGTCATGTCCGATACGAAACCAACACAATCAACTTGCCCGATAGTCTCAACCAGAGACGTTGCATCTTCAGAAGACAGGTCGTGCAGACGGCCCACCAGAACTTCCACCTTTTTTTCCGGAATCGTCGCCAGTGGAATATGCTCGCAAGATAACCGAACCAGACAATGCTCAGGGTATGAAAAAGCATGCTGTACGCAACTGAGAAACTCTTCCCTGCTTGCGTAGTCATTTTCTGCTGCGCTATGTATTCGACTGTTTCGATCAGATGCCCCCTGATCCCGATACATCACGACAAGCAGTGACCCGCGTTTCTTTAGTTCCACAAGTCTCTCAGGTAAACACAAAGGGCTCATGTTGTAGCGATCAGATTTATTATAAAAGAAACTCGCCAGATAGCGGTTACGGTTGCTGATTGCAAATGACTTCACCGCCGGGTCACCCTGTTCATTTGATACCATAAAAAAGGGTAGCCGAGTCAGGCTTTCTGCATAGGTGCGTTCAAAATACCAGGAAAGCAAACTCTCATACTCATCGGCTGTTTCCGTTTTTGTTGTCGGGTCAAAATACGCTGCAATTTTCGCCAGCGTCATACTCGCATTTCTTTGTTCAGGCACAAGATCAAGCTCCAGCCCAAACCCCTTCTTCAGGGAACGCACAACCCTAATCAAATAATCAACATCAGGGATGCTTGCCTCTGAATCATTTTGGCGGATGCCTGTAAACTGAACTGTCACCTGATGGCCCGCAACCAGGTTATCAACTTCGTCCACATTCAACACGAGATTTGATTCAGAGACGCTGGCTATTGCCCCTGGCATATCAACATTTTCTGCCTGAAGCTGGACCACATTAATTAAGCCAGCGGGCTCTTCTGATTTTTGACGAAAATAGCCAAACTTAACTGCGGTAGTAGCATTTTTCTTAGCTTCTAGTTTTTCATGTTCGGGTGCAGGAAGTGCCGCCGAAGCAGCAGTTGAGGGAATGGATATTGCAGAATTTTTTGTTTGTGCCTGCGCCGACTTTGGTTGATCAAACAGCGTTCTATCCTTCAACACGACAGCCTTATAAACATCGACTGTAAAAACGCCGCGGTTTCTTTTTAAACCTTCCTGAAAGATAGTAAATGAAGCATTATCAAGATAATGAACTCTGCCATTGATTACATACCGGCTACAACTTGCCGAAACCTTACCTCGCATATCAAGGCTTTCATAACAGGGCTTGATTCTTTTAGTGGTATTAACCCACTTAAAAAA
>JAZGER010000118.1:0-16585 GCA_036478835.1 Gammaproteobacteria bacterium
TTCAGCTTGCTTTCCCCTGTTGCAGGTTGCATTGCCATGGCCGACTGCATAACGGTAAAGAGAAACGCGATAAAAAACAGTTTAATACGAGTTTTCATGAAGGGTTCCGATGTTAATTGAGACACAGAACATCATACACAAAAATGGCAATTAATTCGGATAGTATTATATAGCCTCGGGAACACGGAATACTCAGCTGCGTCGAGCACGACCTGAGTGCGCTAGAGTGGTCTTACCCATCGAAAATGAAGGTACTTGTATACTATACTGATAGAGTCAATACGATTGGAGACGACTATGACTATCGAAAAAAAATCATCACCCGATGAATTAATTGCCTGTGACATTTGTCTGAAAGAAGTGCCCGTCGCCGATGCAAAAAATGAAGAGGTGTCGGATTATATCATCCACTTCTGTGGCCTTGAATGTTATGCGCTCTGGGTTGAAAAAAACAAAAATACAGAGAGTGAGGAAAACGATTAGCCCTGAGTTTTTCATCGAAGCCGATCATTGGTATGCGAGATGTCAAACGCATGGAAGTGCTCGATTTCGCTTTATTTAACAGCAGGCTGCGACCGTAGAGCGCAGGCTACGGCCTGTGTCGGATGGAGTCTTAACAGTGCATTGAATCAATGTTAAGTTGCACCTGGTATTTTTATAATGCTATAGTAAATCCATAATAATAAACAATGTCAGGTACAAGGGGATGACATTGGATAGATAGCCCCGTTAAAAAATTACTAAAATTGTAAAAAATTTCTTAAGGAGATATGGCTATGCCTGTAATCGAATCTATGCTGTCTAATCTGTCAAAATGCCTGTTACTGATCATTGCTGTTAGCTTTCCGATAAGTGTTCAGGCTAACCCGATGTTGCTGGGGAATATTGAACCAGATACAGGTGGGCATTTAGGCGGTAATAGTTACCCTGGGGGCTTTGTAAAGCTCAATGGAGTGACCTATTTTTCTGCATCTACTTCAGTTGCTGGCGCAGAGTTATGGGCGAGTGATGGGTTAACGGTTTGGCAAGTAGCAGACATAAATCCAGGGAACGCCAGCAGTGGTCCAAACCATATATTCGCTATGAATAACGGCTTGTTTTTTAGAGCTACAGATGAAGTCAATGGCGCAGAGTTATGGAAAACTGACGGCACTGAACAGGGAACAGTATTAGTTAAAGATATTTCATCAGGGCAGAGTAGCAGTAATCCCTGGAAATTTATTGCCTTTGGCAATGCCCTGTATTTTAGTGCGCGAGGTGAGCTTTGGAAGAGTGATGGGACAGAGGCAGGAACGACGCTTGTGACAAACAGAGCTAACGGTATTGATGATTTGTTTGTTTTTGGAAATGCACTGTATTTTTCGGCTGGCGATGGTGAACACGGAAGAGAGTTGTGGAAGACAGATGGCACAGAGGCCGGGACAGTGTTGATGGATATTGTGCCAGGAAAGACCGATAGTTATCCTGGCGATTTCACGGTAATGGCTAATCGTTTGTATTTTTCAGCTAAAGAAAGTGATGATGTGTTCTCAAGAAAATTATGGGTTACTGATGGCACAGTTAGTGGCACTAGTGTTGTAGCAGAAATTGCCTCTGGCTCAGGTTATAATCCTCTTCCATTCGCATCAATTGGTAGTGAGCTTTATTTTAGCGCTGATGATGGGATTCACGGCCAGGCACTCTGGAAAACAGACGGTACTGATATGGGTACTGTTCTGGTATCAGAAGTCAGAATCAACCCAAAGCATACGGCCGTACTTGGAAATACACTGTATTTTATACCTGGAAGTGCGACTGGAACCAAGCTCTGGAAGACGAATGGGACTGGAGCCCATTTGGTTAAAGACCTTGGCGGGCTGGTTGTGGGTTTTATTGCCGAAGGGAATCAAATACTTTTAAAGGTTTTCGATGGGCAAGATAATCAATTATGGTTAAGTGATGGGACTGAAGCAGGTACCCGTCCAATTATCTTGCCACCCGGTATGATAATTGGATCAACAAGCAGCTTGTTGATGGTAGATAATGAGGTTTATTTCCGTGCAGACGACGGAGTATCCGGGTTTGAACCATGGAAATATACCATTCCGCCCGCTGGTGGAACTGCTGTGATGGGTGATTATGTCTGGAATGACCTCAATGGCGATGGTGTGCAGGATAGCAACGAACCCGGCCTGGCGAATGTGTCCGTAGACTTGCTTACCTGTACAGGTGCAGTTGTGGATACGGTGGTGACCGCTGCCGATGGCCACTTCCGTTTCACACAAATAGCGGTTGGTAATTATCAGATGCGTTATCATTTGCCTGCTAACTACCGTTTCAGTCCTGTCAATCAGGGCGGCAATTACCGCTTCGACAGTAACGCCAATACGCTCACTGGGTTAACGCCCTGCCTGAGTATGGTCGATGGACAGCAACGCCTTGCCGTAGATGCAGGCATGGTGCCCGATACAACGAGCACGGGGACCGGTGTGATGGGTGACTATGTCTGGAATGACCTGAATGGCAATGGTATTCAGGAGGGCAATGAGCCCGGTCTGGCTAACGTTACGGTTGATCTGACAAGCTGCACCGGCGCTGTTTTGAACTCAACCACCACGGCTGCAAGCGGCAACTTCCGCTTTAGCCAGATTGCAGCCGGCGACTACCAGATGACTTTTCATCTGCCAGCAGGCTTTCGTTATAGTCCTGAAAAACAGGGTAGTGATTATCGTATCGACAGTAATGTAAACCCTGTCACCGGTTTGAGTCCTTGCCTGCCCATCGATGGCCATCAACGCCTTGCTGTAGATGCGGGCATGGTGCCCGATCTCGCTACTGGCACAGGTTCATTAGGCGACTACGTTTGGGATGACCTCAACAGCGATGGTGTGCAGGACAGTAACGAATCTGGTTTGGCGAATGTCATTGTTGATTTAATGAGTTGCAGCGGGACGGTACTGGAATCATCAACAACCGACGCATCCGGTCACTTCCTGTTCAATCAGCTTGCCGTTGGTGATTACCAGATGTACTTCCACCTACCTGCAGGTTATTCCTACAGCCCGGCAGGACGGGGCGGTAACTATCGCACCGACAGTAATGTCAACAATGCTACCGGCAAGAGCCCTTGCCTGACGATAGAGGGTCACCAACGCACAGCCGTTGATGCCGGGATGATGCAGTAAAGAGCGTAGTCTGCTGTAGAGGCCGGAACGCAGGGGAATTACACGGCCTCGCATTTCGCCCTCACTTAACAACAGGCTATCCAATTTACCACGCCAGGGCACAAACAATTGCGACCCTATATGGCATCACGTAGTGTGGATCAAGCGCAGCGGGTCCACGAAAAAGAGTGGTGTCGCAAGATAGTCATTGGTTATGTCCCTTTAAAGAGAGAGGCATAAGTTAGCAGCAGGCAGTCTCATGGAACGCTGTCTGATTTGCACTTCGTCTATGTGATTAAAATATCAAGCGATGTGGTTCTAAAGCTTTGGAATATAGTTAACATTTGGCAGGCCTTTGAAATCAATATCTTGAGTCCATACTGTGGCATCGAAATGATTTGCCGTCGTATATATGATGCTGTCTGCCATTGGTAATTTGTATTGTAAACTTATCCTGGCAGCAGCAGTTGAAATTGACGGGGTGAGAGTAACAACTTTTCCTTTCTGGATTGCGGCAAGCGCTTGCAATAAATGATTCTCATCACTTTCCCGGAGTATTACTTTTGATATTTCGTAGAGACATATCGTTGGCACCACGAGTTGTTCAGCTTGTGTTATTGGCGGTAAAAATTGCTTTGCATTTTTACCGCCTGTAAAAAATTCGAGCCATCCCGACGTATCTACAACATTCATGCCCGGTCTTGATCTCTTGAAAACGTTGTGTCAATCCCCTTAAGAAAGCCTCTAAGTTCGGTTGTATCTCTTTCAGGGATGAGTTCAATTCTGTTTTCATATTGAACGACCTGCATTCGCTGGCCAGGCCGCACATTCATGGATTCTCGTATTTCTTTGGGAATAACGACCTGGAATTTAGGGGATACCTTAACACTTAACATACTCTACGCTCCTATCGATGCACTATCCGTATTACGATAATCGTATCGATACCATCTTGTCAAGGAGTGTTGCCTGCGAGCCTTGGTTTCAACGTAGACGCCATCTCCTTCTATCCATATCAAACAGGCAATGGATGTATCGCCAAGAACAAAGGCGTTCAAAAGGTTTCAAATATTTTCAATATGTCATGCTTCAGCCTTCCGATCTGGCTCAAGGTTTTTTTTGAGTGCATGACGTGTCTGTCAAACCTTTACAAACATAACCGCCGACTGCTGGTTCTCTATCTGAGGCACTCCACCATATCTAGCGCTTTCATGTCTGATATAATCAATATGTTGTGTTTTCTTCTTTTCCAGGGCTTGTCGATATTGCCAGGAAAACCGTTCACCGCTTCTGATGAAAATGATTTAATTGCTATCAATTTCAAGGGCTTTTGTGTGTTATTGGAACCTATCACCTAAGCAAAAACAGGCAAGTTGCTGATTTATATAAAAACCTCAAAAATGTCGCTTTCTAACGACCTTTTTCGGAACCCTAAAATGCGCTAAGTCATTGTCGTAAAAGAAGGAATTTCTCGAAAACCACCTTGACAGCAAGGCCTCTTAAAACCTATAGTGCCAATAAGTGGGATGAAGTGGTAAAAACTGCAATAAAAGGGTCGAGCGGGGAGAGCAGGTGTTTCGAGGTGGTAGCACAGTCAATCTGGATGCAAAGGGGCGTTTAGCGCTTCCTACCCGCTATCGTGCGCCGATTACCGAGCAATATGAGGGGCATCTGGTCTTGACTGTCCACGGCGATGGTTGCCTTTTGCTTTATCCGCAACCCGAATGGGATGACATTGAACGCAAACTGACGCGGTTACCCAATCAGGATCCCCGCACCCGAGGTCTCGTACGAATGCTTATTGGTCATGCCACCGATGTCGAGTTGGATGCGCATGGCCGAATATTAATTGCGCCGCGTTTGCGTGAGTTTGCAAAGCTGGATAAGCGTGTTTCGCTGGCAGGTGTGGGTAACAAATTTGAAATTTGGGACGAGGCTATCTGGGACCAGAAGAGCAAGACATGGTTAGCTGAGGAAGTTGGGACGGATAATATGCCTGACCCATTTGCGTCATTGACGCTGTAGCGTTTTAAAGATGACTGAAAATTTTTTGCATCAACCGGTGATGTTGTCGCAGGTGATGACAGGTTTGAATGTTTGCGCTGAGGGTTGCTACGTTGACGCAACCTTTGGTCGAGGCGGGCACAGCCGGGCGATTTTGAATGGGCTGGGGGCGGAGGGCAGATTGCTGGTGCTGGATCGTGATGCACAGGCGATTGCTGCTGCACAGGTGCTGGCGCAGGAGGATCAGCGGCTGATTCCGGTGCATTGTTCCTTTGCCGGCCTTGAGTCTGCGGTTAGAGAGCAGGGCTGGTTTGAACGGGTGGATGGTGTGTTGCTGGACCTGGGTGTGTCTTCGCCGCAACTGGATGATCCGCAGAGAGGCTTCAGTTTTTTGCGCAATGGCCCTCTGGATATGCGTATGGATACCCACTCAGGTCTTGATGCAGCCAGTTGGCTGGCAACGGCAGAAGAGTATGACATCACGCATGTCTTGAAAGTGTTTGGAGAGGAGCGCTTTGCCAGACGTATTGCTCGTAAGCTCGTTGAAGTGCGAGCGGAAACACCGATTACCACGACGCATCAACTGGCTGAGCTCATTGCAACGGCAGTACCGTTCAAAGAGAAGCATAAACACCCGGCAACACGCAGTTTTCAGGCAATACGTATATTCATTAATCAGGAGCTTGAGGAGTTGAAACAGGTTTTGCCACAGGTAGTGAATTGTCTGGCGCCCGCCGGACGCATGGCCGTCCTCAGCTTTCACTCGCTGGAAGACCGTATCGTGAAACGTTTTATACGTGATGAGCAGCGCGGGCCGCAGTTGCCGCCAGATTTACCCATTATTCCTGATGAATATCGGCCCAGGCTCAGGGCCGTTGGCAAAATGAGCAAGGCCACTAATGAAGAGGTTCAGCAAAACCCCCGGGCTAGAAGTGCCGTATTGCGCATCGCTGAGCGTGGCGCATGAAAGTGTTTCTGGTGAGTTTACTTATTGCGCTAACGCTGTCCTCAGCGATTGCTGCTGTGTTTACCAAACATGAAAGTCGAACGTTATTTGTTGAGTTGCAGCGTCTTGAAAAAGATGAAAATGCCATGATGGTCGAATGGGGGCAGTTACAGTTGGAGGAGAGCACTTTAACAACCCACGGGCAGGTTGAACAAATAGCTTACGAGCAAATGAGCATGAAGATTCCTGCTCCACAATCAGTGGTGATTTTGCATCAATGAAAACGCGGCGATACAAAGTAAATCCTTATCGACATTACCTGCTTCTGGCGCTGGTATCCGTCGGTTTTGTGAGTTTACTGGGTCGCGTTGCTTTCCTGCAGTTAGTGAAAAGTGATTTTCTGCAAACAGAGGGTGATGCCCGATTCTTACGCACTGTCGAAGTGCCTGCATATCGCGGAACGATCGTTGACCGGAACAATGAACCATTAGCAATTAGTACGCCTGTCGAGTCTGTCTGGGCGAAGCCGTCTGAATTACTGCTTGATCCGCAGGCGATTGCAAAGCTTGCTGATGTGCTTGAAATCGATGGTGGAAAACTAAGGCAGCAGTTAGTGGCGCGTCAGGATAAAGCGTTTACCTATTTGAAGCGACGCATCAACCCAGAAGTTGCCAGTCAGATTCTGCTTGAGGATTTTCCGGGTGTTGGTTTGATGCCTGAATACCAGCGTTTCTACCCGGCAGGCGAAGTGGCGTCCCATCTGGTTGGTTTTACCAATATCGATGATGAAGGTCAGGAAGGGCTTGAGCTGGCGCATACCGACACTCTGCGGGGTGAACCAGGTGCGAAGCGGGTGATCAAAGATGGTCGTCAGCGTATCGTTGAAACGGTTGAAAATATTCGCAGTCCGGCGCATGGCGATAACCTGCAGTTAACGATTGACCGTCGGATTCAGTATCTGGCCTATCGGGAATTAAAGGCAGCGGTTAAACAACATAACGCAAAATCAGGTTCTATTATTGTGTTGGATAACCAGACGGGTGAAGTGTTGGCGATGACGAATCAGCCTTCATACAACCCGAATAATCGTCGTCGTTTAAAAGCTAAAAATTTGCGCAACCGTGCAGCGACTGATGTGTTTGAGCCGGGATCAACCATCAAGCCTTTTGTGATTGCGGCAGCACTTGAAAGTGGCCGTTATTCAGTGGATAGCACAATTAATACAGCACCCGGCCTGTTCCAGGTGGGCACACATTCCGTGCGTGATATGCACGACTATGGTGTGTTGGATATGACCGGGATATTGCGTAAGTCGAGCAATATTGCTGCAGCGAAAATTGCGCTGGATATTGAACCAGAAAGTTTGCATGGCGTGCTAACGCAGGCGGGTCTGGGAACAACGACGGGCAGTGGTTTTCCTGGTGAGGTGAGCGGTTTTCTGGCCGACCATAAACGCTGGAAAGATCTTGAGCGAGCAACCCTGGCATTTGGTTATGGTGTTTCAACGACGTTGTTACAGCTAGCGGATGCGTACAGTATTTTTGCAAACGATGGTTATAAGATGCCTTTATCACTGGTGCAAAATACTGGGCCAGTGGATAAGCAGCAGGTTCTTAATCGCTCGGTTGCCCGGTCTGTTCGGTTAATGATGGAAAGTGTTGTACAGGAAGGCGGCACTGCGCCGGCAGCGGCTGTCAGTGGTTATCGTGTGGCCGGTAAAACCGGTACGGTACATAAATCAGTTGCCGGGGGTTATTCAAAAGACCGTTATTTAGCGACGTTTGTCGGTATGGCACCTGCCAGTCAGCCGCGTTTGATTATCGCTGTGGTTATCAATGAACCGAGTAGAGAAGAATACTTTGGGGGCGTTGTTGCCGGGCCTGTGTTTTCAAAGGTGATGACCGGTGCTTTACGGTTGTTGAATGTGCCGCCCGATAATATACCGCTATTACAAACGCGCGGTTCAGCGTCGGAAGAGCCTGCATGATGGCCGCTGAGAACACGTCTGTGGTGCCTTGTCTGCCAGAGTTACTGGCAGGTTTCGTCACTGAGCAGGAGATTGCTAATTTATCGGTTCATGGGCTGGCAAATGACAGCCGGCAGGTGAAGCCGGGCGATGTATTTTTTGCCGTGTCAGGCTATGCAATGCACGGCCTTGAGTATGTGGATGAAGCTATTCGGCAGGGCGCGATAGCTATCGTCTGGGAGCCGGCTTCCTCGATTGAAGCTCTGCAGAAAACCGATGCAACGATTCCCTGGGTTGCTGTAGAAAATTTACGATTACACCTTAGTGAGATTGCCGGCAGGTTTTATGGGCATCCGTCATCGTCCATGCAATGTATTGCAGTGACAGGGACGGATGGTAAAACGTCGGTGAGCCATTTTATTGCGCAAGCATTACAAGCACCGAGTCAGCCATGTGGCTTGATCGGTACGTTGGGGTATGGGGTTTTTGGCGATTTACAGCCAGCCAGTCATACCACGCCGGATGCGTTGAAAATGCAATCCGAGCTGTCTCGATTAAACGATCAGGGAACCACTTCTGTCGTGATGGAAGTGTCTTCACATGCGCTCGATCAGGGGAGAGTCGGTGCAGTGCATTTTGATACAGCGATTTTAACGAATCTGAGTCGCGATCATCTGGATTATCATGGCACGATGGCGGCGTATGCAGAGGTTAAGGCGTCGTTATTTCATTTTTCCGGATTAAACAACGCAGTCATCAATGCTGACGATACGCTAGGTGTACGGTTGCTGGAGGAAATAGAAAATACGGTGCGCGTCATCGCTTATTCTATTGATCCGAACTTTGATACGTCCCAACTAAAGGCGAACACCGAGTGGCTACATGCCTCGGCAATTAAGAATACATCGCTCGGACAGGAAGTTGTACTGAATTCAAGCTGGGGTGACGCGACAGTCAACAGCCAGCTTATCGGCAATTTTAATATTGCAAATCTATTGGCAACAGCCGCTGCGTTGTTAGCCTCTGGTCAATCCTATACAGAAGTGATCGCTCAACTGCCGACAATTAGCAGTGTTCCTGGGCGGATGGAATTGATCGGCGGTGACCAGCAGCCTGTTGTTGTTATCGATTACGCCCACACAGCCAACGCACTGGAAACTGTACTGACGTCACTGAAGTCCAGGTGCAGGTCAGAGTTAATCTGTGTGTTTGGTGCTGGCGGTAATCGAGATAAAGGTAAACGGAGTGCAATGGGGAAAGTCGCCGAGTCACTAGCTGACTGGGTAGTAGTAACCAGCGATAACCCTCGCCATGAAGATCCAGAAAAAATTCTGGACGAAATTGTCGAGGGTATCGTTGACCGGAGTAAAGTGGTGAAAATAGAAGATCGGGCAGAAGCCATCGAAGCTGCAATTGAGACAGCGGATGTGCAAGATGTCATTTTGGTCGCGGGGAAAGGGCACGAAGAGACTCAGAAAATAGGTGATCAATGTGTGTCGTTCAGTGACCGTGAGCAGGTCATTCAGGCATTAAAGCGGTGGCAGGAATGATGAGTATGCCATTGTCTGAAGCGGCCAGTTTGCTATACACACGTTATGACGGTGCTGATGTCCTGTTTAAAGGCATTAGTACCGATACGCGGACACTTGAAACAGGCAACCTGTTTGTCGCATTACAGGGACCAAATTTTGATGGCCATGAGCATCTTGAGGTAGCGTTATCCAGAGGTGCAGCCGCTGCAGCGGTCAGTGAATCAGTTGCGTCACCACTGCCCTTATTGCGGGTGGCGGATACTCGAATTGCATTAGGCCAGATGGCCAAGCAATGGCGCAGGCGTTTTGATATTCCTGTAGTGGGTATTACTGGCAGCAACGGAAAAACAACCGTGAAGGAAATGCTTGCAGCGATTTTATCCCAGGTCGGGAAAACGTTATCAACAGCAGGCAATTTCAATAATGATATTGGGCTGCCAAAAACATTATTCAGGCTGGATGACAGCGACCAGTTTGCTGTGATCGAGATGGGTGCGAACCATGCTGGAGAAATCGCCTATCTCGCAAGCCTCGCTATGCCGAGTGTTGCCATTGTTAACAACGCAGGCCCGGCTCATCTTGAAGGCTTTGGTTCAATTGAAGGTGTCGCGCGCGCTAAAGGTGAATTATTCGAATCCCTGCGTGGACAGGGAACGGCAATCATTAATGCGGACGATGCCTTTGCGAGTGAGTGGCGTAAAGCGGCGGGCCGTTGTGAAGTGATTGATTTTGGTATCGAGAAAAAAGCGATGGTTTCAGCAGAAGTCGAGCTGCATTCCCGAACAACACAGCTTGTTGTTACAACGCCGAAAGGGAATTTTACAGCAATACTGGCGTTACCCGGTCAGCATAATGTCATGAATGCGCTGGCTGCGACTGCAGCGGCAGTCGCACTGGATGTCGATCTGGAGTTAATCGCAGCTGCACTGTCATCGTTGCAACCGGTTTCAGGTCGTTTGCAGATGCTACCAGGTAAGCAGGGTAGTGGATTGATCGACGATAGTTACAACGCGAATCCAGCCTCTCTAAAAACCGCGCTCGCAGTACTTGATCAACAGCCGGGAGAACATTGGCTGGTGCTGGGTGATATGGGCGAGCTGGGTTCGGATAGCGAGCAACTGCATCAGCGTATGGGTGTGCTGGCAAGTGACAGTGGGGTTTCCCGGTTGTTTGTCATCGGACCATTAGCTGCGCATGCTGCTCACGCCTTTGGAGATAAGGCGGTTGCTTTCGAACGAATGGATGATCTGTGTGCAGCCGTTGACACGGCGTTACATCAAGGTGTGACGCTGTTGGTGAAAGGTTCACGCGCCATGTCAATGGAGCGGGTGATAAACGCGTTACGTACTGATAAGGAGGGCAGCGACCATGCTGGTATTTCTCGCTGAGTATCTGAGTCAGTTTTATAGCGGCTTTAATGTTTTCCAGTATCTGACGTTGCGCGCCATTCTGGGTGTATTAACGGCGTTATTTATTTCTTTGCTGGTTGGCCCGGTGATGATACGAAAATTGAGTTTCCACCAGCTCGGACAGCAGGTGCGTGATGATGGCCCGCAATCTCATCTCAGTAAGTCTGGCACGCCCACAATGGGTGGCGCACTGATCTTAACGGCGATTGCCGTGAGTAACTTGCTCTGGGCTGATCTCACGAATCATTATATCTGGATTGTATTATGGGTGACCCTGTCCTTTGGTGCGATCGGTCTTGTCGATGACTGTAGAAAAATCTCGGCTGGGAACAGTAAGGGATTATCTGCCACGGTCAAGTATGGATGGCAGTCACTGATTGCCATCGTGATCGGCGTTGTCCTTTATGCAGGTGCTGGCTCTCCTGCAGAGACAAACCTGATCGTTCCCTTCTTTAAAGATGTTTCGTTACAGCTTGGCTGGTTGTATGTGCCTCTGGTGTATTTCGTCGTGGTGGGCTCAAGTAATGCCGTCAATCTTACGGATGGTCTGGATGGATTGGCCATCCTGCCGACCGTAATGGTGGCCGGTGCGCTGGCTATTTTTGCCTACGTCACTGGTCATGTGCAATTTTCAAATTACCTGTCCATCCCTTTTATTCGCGATGCCGGTGAACTGGTTGTTTTCTGTGGTTCGATGGTGGGGGCCGGGCTAGGATTTTTATGGTTCAACACCTATCCAGCACAGGTATTTATGGGCGATGTTGGCGCACTGGCACTGGGTGCGGCTCTCGGCATCGTTGCCGTTCTAGTTCGTCAGGAACTGGTGTTCTTTCTCATGTCCGGTGTGTTTGTGATAGAAACTATTTCCGTCATCCTGCAAGTGGCGTCGTTCAAACTGACTGGACGGCGCATTTTCAGGATGGCACCTCTGCACCATCATTTTGAATTGAAAGGCTGGCCCGAACCTCGCGTGATTGTTCGGTTCTGGATCGTAACGGTCATTCTGGTTCTGGTGGGTCTTGCAACCCTGAAGATTCGTTAATCATGCTATCGGTGGCACACACAACAATGAACGAAACGGCGTCACAGCCAAGAACACTGGTTGTCGGTCTAGGTAAGACCGGGTTTTCCTGTGCGCGTTACCTTGCCAGTCAGGGTGTGGAGGTAGCAGTGGCGGATGATCGACAGCACCCGCCTGAAATGGATCACTTGCTCGAAGAATTACCCGAAGTGCCATTGTTTATTGGCGGTTTTGATCACCTGGTTTTTGAAAGGGCGCAACGGATTGTTGTTAGCCCGGGCGTTCCACTGTCTACGCCTTTGATTGAAGCAGCGATTGCGCGTGACTGTGAAGTGATTGGCGATATTGAGTTGTTTGTTCGTCATGCCAGCGCGCCCATTGTTGCGATCACCGGGTCCAATGGGAAAAGCACGGTGACAACGCTGGTTTACGAAATGGCGCGACAGGCAGGCAGGGATGTGCGTGTCGGCGGCAACCTGGGTACGCCGGTGCTTGATTTGTTATCAGAGACAGAACCTGATCTCTACGTTATTGAGCTCTCCAGTTTTCAACTCGAGTTAGTTTATTCGTTACAGGCACAAGTTGCCGTTGTTCTGAACATCAGTAAAGATCATATGGATCGTTATGCCTCAGTGAAAGCCTATGCTGAAGCGAAACAGACGGTGTACAGAAACTCCCGTCATGCGATTGTTAACCGGGATGATGCGACTGCGGCCAGCCTGGTGGATAGCGATAAAATCGATATGACCTATGGTTTGAGTAAACCCAGGACAGATCAGGACTTTGGTCTGTTAGCGCTTGAGGGAGAAAGCTGGCTGGCGCAGGGAAATATTCATTTGTTGCAGGTGGCTCGTTTGCGTATTGCGGGTTCGCATAATGTTAGTAATTCACTGGCTGCGTTGGCGCTCGGCACACTCCTTGATTTACCGATGCCGGTCATGCTGGACGTCATCACGACATTTACCGGTTTACGTCACCGAACGCAGTGGGTAGCAGAAATCAATACTATCCGATGGTACAACGATTCGAAGGCGACCAATATTGGCGCGGCTCTGGCCGCTATTCAGGGCGTCGCTGGCCCGGTTGTTCTTATCGCGGGCGGCCAGGGTAAAGGCGCTGATTTTACAGAGCTTGCCGAAGGTATTGGCAATCATTTACGCGCGGTGGTTCTGTTGGGTGAAGACGCGGACAAAATCGGTCATGCTCTGGGGAGTCGCGTTGATTGTTATTACGTGAGCAGTATGGAACGCGCTGTCGCTAAAGCACAGTCAATCGCAAAGTCGGGTGATGCGGTTTTGTTGTCTCCTGCCTGTGCCAGCTTTGATATGTTTGCGCATTATGAAGCGCGTGGCGATGCCTTTATTCAGGCCGTCGAAAGGCTGATAAAAACATGACGGCATTTGCCATGTTATTACCCGGTGTTTCCTCGCAACGCGGCTGGCGTGTTGCGAAGCTGGATACTGCCCTGATTTCAGTGGTTGCCGCGATCGCTTCCATTGGCCTGGTGATGGTGGCATCTGCGTCAATGCCGGTGGCTGAAAGATTACAGCTTGATACGTTGCATTATCTTATTCGTCAGTCAATCTACATTGTCATGGGTATTGCATTAGGACTGATCGTGTTGCGTGTACCTTTGCAATGGTGGCAGAACAGTGGCTTTGCCTGTTTGTTAGCGGCGTTAGGGTTGTTGGCGCTTGTACTGGTTCCGGGGGTGGGTTACGAAGTGAATGGCAGTACCCGCTGGATTAATCTGGGCCTGTTCAGGCTGCAGGTTTCAGAGGTGGCAAAGTTTCTCATGATTGTTTATATGGCCAGCTATCTGGTGCGACATCGTGAAGAGATTCAGAATACAACCGCTGCATTTCTGAAGCCAATGCTGGTGGTTGCGATTGCGGCCTTTCTTTTGCTGATGGAACCAGATTTTGGGACGACGGTGGTGATGACCGCAACCGTTCTTGTCATGATGTATATGGGGGGCGTGAGTGTCTGGAAATTTATCACTTTGCTTTCTGTATCCGGCGTTTCGTTGTATGCACTGGCAGTCACTTCAACCTACCGTATGAAGCGTCTGACCGGGTTCATGGATCCCTGGGACGACCCTTACGATAGTGGTTTTCAGCTAACACAGTCACTCATCGCTATTGGTCGAGGAGAATGGTTGGGTGTTGGCCTTGGCGCGAGTATTCAAAAACTGTTTTATCTGCCAGAGGCGCACACTGATTTTGTTTTTGCCGTGATGGCAGAAGAGCTCGGGCTTGTGGCTGTGGCCTTTGTCCTGGGGTTATATGCGTTTGTCGTGTGGCGCTGTTATCGAATTGCTTTTCGTGCCTTTGCTGCCAATTCAATTTTTGCAGGTTACGTGGCTTATGGGGTCGGCACCTGGATTGCCTTGCAAACACTGATCAATGTTGGCGTGAATACGGGTGTTTTACCGACGAAAGGGTTAACACTGCCGTTCATGAGCTATGGTGGCAGTAGTCTGTTAGCTCTGTCGGCTGCCATGGCACTGGTGTTGCGTGTTGATTATGAGACGGCAGGAACGCGCAAAGGGATCTCTGCGGTGGCTACGAAGCGCAGAAATTCAGGGGGGCGTCGATGAAAGCGATGCGCCCAGTGTTAATTATGGCCGGCGGTACAGGAGGACATGTGTTCCCTGCGCTGGCCGTCGCTGAGAAATTGCGAGAATGGAACGTGCCGGTTGCCTGGCTGGGAACGCGCCAGGGTCTTGAGGCCAGAGTGATACCACCGACCGGGATTCCAGTGCACTGGATGCGCGTGAAAGGCTTGCGCGGAAAAAACATCATGCGTCTGTTTGTTGCGCCATTTATGCTTTTCTGGGCAATGCTACAGGCGTTCTGGATCATGATTCGTGTACGCCCTGTCGCCGTGCTCGGCATGGGGGGGTTTGTCACCGGACCTGGGGGCGCCGCAGCCTGGGTGACGCGTCGCCCATTACTGATCCATGAGCAGAATTCAGTTGCGGGTTTAACCAATCGTTTGCTGGCCCCATTGGCGAAAATCGTTATGGTGGCGTTTCCGGGGAGTTTTAAACAAGCCCTGCATGCGGGCAACCCCGTGCGTTCTGCAATGTTAACGACTAAAGAATCGAATGTTAGCTACTCCCATACCCCTCCGCGTTTACTCGTTGTCGGTGGCAGTCTGGGTGCTGCAGTGTTCAATGAACGACTACCCGCAGTGCTTGCAAAATTCTCTAAGGCTCCTGTCGATGTCTGGCATCAAACCGGTTTAAAAAATATTGATTCAGCGACGAAAGCCTATTCACAGGCTGGTGTTAAAGCCAGGGTTGACGCCTTTATAGATGACATGGACGCTGCTTACACCTGGGCTGATCTTGTGCTCTGTCGTGCAGGCGCGATGACCGTCGCCGAACTGGCGGTGAAAGGGCTGCCTTCGATTTTAGTGCCATACCCTTATGCGGTAGATGACCACCAGACAGGCAATGCAGGTTATCTTTCAGCAGCAGGTGCAGCTGTTTTGTTACAGCAGTCTGAAATGACCGATACCGCCCTGCAGGAAGCGTTGCAGTTACTGTATGACGCTGATGCATTACGCGTGATGGCGCACAAGGCTCGCCAGCTTGCGTTACCCGATGCAGCGACGACGGTTGCTCGGCAATGCCTCAAGCAGGCTGGCATTGCTACGGAGATGCTCACATGATGGCCGCTGTCAAACCTGTGCAGGAACGTCCTGATGCGATGGGGCGGATTCAATGTACCCATTTTGTCGGAATTGGTGGGGCAGGGATGAGTGGTATTGCCGAAGTTCTTCTGAACCTTGGATATGATGTCAGTGGGTCTGATTTGCGCGAGAATGCAGTGACCCAGCGCCTTGAAGAACGTGGTGCGAAGATATTCGTAGGGCATCATGCTGAGAATGTACAGCAAGCGGATGTGGTGGTTACTTCCAGTGCCGTCAAAGATGACAACCCTGAAGTTATTGCAGCCAGGCAACAAAGAATTCCTGTTGTTCCACGTGCAGAAATGCTGGCAGAGCTTATGCGTTTCCGTTATGGCATCGCGGTTGCCGGTACTCATGGGAAAACCACAACCACGAGTCTGATTGCCAGCTTGCTGGCAGAAGAAGGTTTTGACCCAACCTTCGTCATTGGTGGTTTGTTAAATAGTGCTGCGAGTAATGCTCGATTAGGTAAAGGCCGTTACCTGGTCGCAGAGGCTGATGAAAGTGATGCGTCATTTTTGTATTTACAACCGATGCTCGCGGTGGTTACTAACGTTGATGCAGACCACCTTTCAACCTACGGCGGTGATTTCCAGCGACTGCGTCAAACCTTTATCGAATTTTTACATCATCTTCCTTTTTACGGTCTTGCTGTGCTTTGTCTCGATGATCCTGAGGTTTCTACACTACTGACTGAAGTCACGCGGCCGATTTGTACTTATGGTATCGAGTCAGAAGATGCCGATGTTCGAGCAACAAATTTACATCAACAGGGGGCGCGCACTCAATTTATTGTGCATCGCTTGCAGCATGACCCATTGACGGTCACCTTGAATATGCCCGGCCAGCACAATGTGCTCAATGC
>JAZGER010000119.1:0-4809 GCA_036478835.1 Gammaproteobacteria bacterium
CCCATGCCATAAGCTCACCGTTCCAGTATTTACATCATAATTATCTGAATTAAAAACCAGCAAAGCTTTACCTATTTCGCCATCAAAAAGACCGCCGTTAACCGTCGTGTTCACTGTGTGAATAACATTGGCAGCCTGACTCGCAAAGCTAGTTAGACAAAGCGCAGTCGCCAGCACCACTGACCCAATATGTTTTTTTATATTCATAACTCTCCTCACTCCTAATATTTTATTATACTCTCCCAAGTAGACTGTAGTATATCAAAACCAGCGACTAAATCAAAGCGCACAAACCACTGAACGCGCTATATTCTTGCTCATTCATGTTACTGAAAAATAAGCCATATTATTCCCGAATAACCAAAAATGGCGGGACATCACAAAGATGTAACCTTTATTTACATAGTGAAAATCCGCTCTGTGAGCGCTACAGGCAATCAGTACACAGATATGGGCAACAAAGGCTGCAAACTACATTTACGCCGTGCGCTTAGCCGATTTAATAGAGTTTGCGTAATACGACAATATATCGAGAGATGAATCACTGGCCCGAAACAGTCCGTCCTTTTCATCCAGCATACGCCTTGATATCAACATAGTCATGGCGGTAGACAAAACACCCTCACAGGCATTGGGCGCAATATTGATAGGCGCGCCTCGTTTGCGGTAATCTTCAATTTTATCCAGCGCTAGCCGTTTTATCTCCAGCTCACTTTTCCAGTCAGGTCGGTAATCAAGCACGATTTGGCTCATCAGCGCTACCGGCAAAATGGGGATGATTTCCTGTATATCTGACATTAAACGACTGGACAATACGTCGACCGCCTTAAAGCGTATGTCGTGTTGCATGTCACTGAACGCAATTTTATTGTCCTTGCAATACTGGCGAACAGATACTGGCTTTCCAAAATTAACCCCCGCATACCCGAAACGCCGCCAGCGATTTCGGCGTGACAATTTGAGATGTTTAAATAAGAATTTCAGGGATGTTTTTATCACAAACCAGGCACTGCGTTTTGACACGGCAGGATCAAGTCGCCGCAGCAGGCTGCGATCCTCAATGACCCGGTCATAATTAATACCCACAGGAACAAACACAATATCTCGGTCAGTTTCTGGATGGTAATTACGTAACATGTAATCAATAAAGCCGAGCCGAGGCTCACGTAAGGCGCCGTCCTTGCTTAACCCCCCTTCGAGAAAAACGGCCTGGCAAACACCGGCACGCGTGGCCATATGCACATAACGTTCGAGAACACGCCGATACAGAGGGTCATCAGAATTTCGCCGCACAAAAAAGGCTCCCATGGCGCGTATCAGTGTCTGTAGCGGCCAGATTCTGGCCCATTCACCCACCGCATAGGATAACGCCGTTTTTTCAGCGGCCAGAAAAGACACCAAAATGTAGTCCATATTACTGCGGTGGTTCATGACGAATACCACCGTTGCCTCGGGATCAATATCGGCAATTCTATCGTCATCAAAAAACGCGACGCGGACTCGGTAAATCAATCGTGCAATGCGCCTGGCCAACCAGTAACCCACACGAAAATAAATATAAGCATTGAATGAGGGGACAATTTCCTTCGCGTATTGCCTGACTCTGTCCTGGGCAACTTCTCGCGGCAAATTATTTTCCTGCGCATATGTCAGTAACGCTTTATTGACCTCTTCATCAAACACCAACTGGTCAATGAGGCTATGTCGCTGATTAAGCTGGAAAGGACGAATCTCAATATCCAGGCGGGTGTTTATTTCATCAATAAGACGGTTAGCCCGGCGGCGAAAATACCAACGGATACCGGGCACCAGCAAGCGATCGAGTATGAGCAACAAGGATAAGCCGGCCAATATGATGACGCCCCAGAGTGGTAGTGTTACTTCACCCATCAGATTTCTCTTGCGCCATTATTTGCTCCCACTTCATCACTCCTCTTCATCGTGCGTTATTTGAGTCGCTACTCCTGGTAGTAATCGTATTTTGACAGCATATCTGATGTGAATTTCCAGGCGTCGTTATATGACAGCCCACTTTTGGACGGAATAATAATTTTAACGTAAAGTTTCCCGGGGTTTTCTTTCTTTAACTGCGACAACTGGTTTTCCAGATCTCTTCTGTTGACTTCAACATAAACGTTCTCACCTGGTTTTTTAAATCGTATTAACGCGACCCCGTCCAGTTTTTCGTAGCGAACCTCGGCAACCAGTTTACCCCTGGCGGTTCGTGCTGGTCGAACCAGTTTTTCATATTTCACATTCAACGAAAGATACGTCTCCTGCAAATCTGAAAATGCGAGAGATGAGGCATGGCTCTCTTCCTTTAACGACAGGATGATGGCTGATTGTTTTTTGATCCTTTGTTGTAACACTACCTGCTCAGCTTCTACACTCTGCAGCTTGCCTGTCTGCGATGCATAATCCTGCGTATGACGAATAAGCCGAGAGTTTAACCGATCAGTATTGCGCTGTTGTGTTGCTAGCCTCGCTTGCGCAGAATCCAGAGCTTGCCGGATAGATGACAGTTCTTTTTCACGCGCATGCAAGGCATTATTTTTTTTCTGCTCCGCTTCACGCACTCGCATCAGTCTCATGCGTAACAATGAAACCTGGGATTGTGTATCTGTAAGCTGCTCAGATAAGGTGTTATTCGTATTCGTCGTATTTTGAACAACCATCTGTGCTTCGCGTTCAGCCTGCATGGTTGCTCGCAGCTCGGCTACCAGCTCCCAGTTTTTTACCAACATCACCAGACTGGCCATGATAAATATAATGACAATGACCATCATGACATCGGTAAAAGAAGGCCAGAAACTTTCACTCAATCCATCTGAGTGCCGATCAGCCCTCAGATCGACAAAACCCTCATTGATCACGGGTTACATCCGCTACCTGGCCCCGTTTCCGCTGGCAACCGAAAGCCCTCACGCAATAAACGTTTTACGGTTTCAATATCATCAGCCATCCGATTAACGCGGACATCCAACGTATTAACCACATGCGTTAAGGTAGATCCGAGACTATCCTGTTGTGTTTGCGTCGCTACCAGTCCCTCTGCAGCCAGTCTTAATTGCGCAACGAGCTGACCGATATTCTCATTCATTCGATCACTGCCGCTCAGAAACCGGGGCATCAAATGATAGGACGTCACTTGCTCAATACCACTCACCAGTTGGGTCTGGGCATCTGACAACTTGTAGTAAAAGTAGCCAAAAATCAGGTAACAAACGATCGCTGTCATCGTGGTAGACAGTGCAGCGGACATGCCGTGAATAACGAGCCCCATATTGCTGATATTTTCAACTGATTCAAACAGCTCAGACGCCCCTAGCAGAGCGATGGAAAGAGAAACTATTGTCCCAAAGACACCGGTAAGAATGAGAATATTATTGATAAAACGGACAAAACCAATGCGACTGCTTTCACCAGCTACTAACGTTGCTGCAAGTGCTGAGTGATTAATCGGTGCCTGCTGTTCATGCATGGAACGCATCATTTCAAAGCGCTGAGCAATCAGGGTTCGTTGACCAACGCCATCATTGGGATTGTTTTTCTTCGTATCGAGTTGACGTACAAATTTTGCCAGTGCGGATTCTTCGCGAGAATACGCCAGAAGCGTAGCAATTATTTTTATAAGCCCAAGCAGAAATAAACAAAGTATCCCCGCATTGATAATCAGGCCAGTTTTTGTCAGTTGATTACCAAAATAAAAATTCTGAATAAACGACCCGCTATAAAAAAGAGCAAGCGCCAGCAAGCCAAACAAGAAGACCATTCGAACTAGAACCCACCGGCTATACCCGGTATTTAAACGTATCATGCTCTTCCTCGAAGCTATCTATTGGAGTAATGCGGATTATAGGTCTCCTGACACAGTGACGACAACCATAACAATGTTCCTTTACTCTTTGATACTCATGCACAGGGAAGATATGCATCCTTTAGCTACGGAATACTCCGAAGGTGTAGAAATAAATGTTTCTGCACGTTCTATGGGCTAACACTCAACTTATGACAACTGGTCTATAGGGTCAGAGCAGTATTCGCGACGCTTGCAGCTATGGCAATATTCACCCAAATATAGCTGATCCACCCAATCTGAAAGCTGCTGTATTTGAGACCGGTCGTCGAAGACAAATCCCGCTTCAAAATTTCTCTTGTCTTCATGCTTACTACCCAGGCCTGCTCCCGTAAGATTGGCAGAACCCACAAACGCGACCACTCCATCAATAACAATCGCTTTGGTATGCACTCTTGGACACAGGATTCGTTCGAATAATTCATTCGTCACTAACGCATCGTAGCGATCGAAGTCCTCTCGAAATCTCGGGCCCGGCTCTTTAGCATGAATCAATCGGACAGCAACACCTCGCTCAACCAGATCAGATAACAGCGCAAGCAATGGCTGAAAATCGCCATCAAGCTCGATATAAAGGTCTTTTATATCTGCCGTAACAATCCACAGATAACGCTTCGCTAACGGCACCTGCGTTTGCAGAAACTCAAGGTAGATGTCTCGATTCAGGAGAAGTTTATGCAAAGGAGTCAGCGCCGGGTTTCTGACCAGACGCCTGTGCGTCCATAGAAGTTCAAAATTCTATCGCTGGTCACTAACAGAACGGAGTAATCTTCGGCCTCGAGAGCTTCCACTTTTTCCTGCGCCTTAATGCGAACATCGTTCCAGCCACCGGTAAACGCACCGTACGCGATGTAACGCTGATTCGTAACAACAACAGCAACCGCCTTGTCTACCTTGTGCTGCACCACTTTTTCTTTAGCACTCATCTTTAGCCTGTCAAACCGGCCAAAACG
>JAZGER010000120.1:0-3729 GCA_036478835.1 Gammaproteobacteria bacterium
GCAATCGAAGCGGAGGCCAGTGGCGTGGATTCAAAGTCAGTAAATACGTCCTCGATACTCGATTGTAATGCAGCTTCGATTAACTTACGCGCCTGTTGACCCTCAAAAGGAGGCACCTGGTCCTGAAGCTTTGCCAGTTCAATTGCAATGTCTTCAGGCATCAGATCTTTTCGCGTTGACAGGATCTGGCCAAACTTTATAAAGATAGGCCCCAGATCTTCGAGCGCAAGACGAATCCGAACTGCACGAGGTTTGTTGCGAGTCAAACGTTGCCAGGGAGCAAGATGACGGAGAAAGTAGACGGGTCTGAAGAGATGCGTTGCCAAAATGACTTCGTCAAGGCCATGCTTGAGTAATACCCAGTTGATATGCAACAGGCGAAATAACTGGCCAGGCATTATCATTGAGCATCCCTCCTGCGCGACCGTAAGCGTTCGACGCGAGCTTCCAGGCGGCTAGTGTCTGCTCTTAGGTTGTCTATCTGGTTTAGAAAATAATCCACCTCAGATCGGGCAGGGAGCAGGCGTATTTCCTCGGTCAGATATTCTGAAACATTGTCGTGGAGTGTCGATTGAGTTTGACTGATGAATTCGTTGATAGACCGGAAGGCGCTGCCTGCATGATGAGCGATGATGTCGCCTGTTAAACGAGAAAGTTGCTCTTCCCAGTCAAAATCAACTTTTTTAAGGATATTTTGGAAAGCAGCCCCGGCTTCCGTGTCACCTTCGATTTTCATCAGTCCTTTAAATAGCGCTTTGTCAGGATTGCCCGACATTACCTGGCCAATGCCTGCTGCACTGGTAATAATTCGAGTATCGGCTTCGCCTTCATACTGAGATAAGACCTGAATACCGTTGGTTTCGATAAAGAAAAATAAAGAAAAGCGGGGTTCTGTCATTTGCCACTCGATCATCTTCCCCTGAATTTCTTCCAGTCGAGAGTACGAGCTAGAATCCAGTTTTATCCACTGATTCAGCGCGGATTCAACAGCGGTGGCAAGTGTCGTAGTCGGCGTCATTCAGTATTCGGCCAGCATAGATTAAAAGCGGAAGCCACGGTGTAATGCGACAATTCCACCCGTCAGATTAAAGAAGTCAGTGTCTTCAAATCCGGCTGCATCCATCATTGTTTTCAACTCTTCCTGCCCAGGGTGCATACGAATTGATTCGGCCAGATATTGATAACTGGCGGCATCATTTGCAACAAGTTTGCCCATCAATGGCAACATTTTAAAGGAATAAAAATCATAAAGGGGTTTTAGTCCGGGTGTGACAGGTTTGGAAAATTCCAGGATAAGGCATCGGCCACCGGGCTTCAGGACGCGGTGCATATCATTCAGTGCGATTTGCTTATCAGTGACATTGCGCAAACCAAAGCTGATGATGACGGTATTAAAATATTGATCTGGAAAAGGCAGTGCCTCTGCGTTTGCCTGGACATAGCGAATATTGCCACTAACCCCCTGATCGAGTAGCCGAGAGCGGCCATTTAACAGCATTGAGGCATTGATGTCAGCGATAACGATTTCGCCTTCAGAACCTGCTAATGCCGAGAATCGTTGGGAGAGATCCCCTGTCCCACCAGCAAGATCCAGCACACGATGACCGGGTCGCACACCACTGTGATCAATGGCAAAACGTTTCCACAGACGGTGAACGCCAAGTGACATGAGGTCATTCATCAGGTCATAGCGATTAGCAACCGAGTCAAACACTTTGCCAACGCGATTTGCCTTATCTTCCCACTTGACTTTCTCATAGCCAAAATCGGTGGTTTTATCGCTCATAGTTAGAGTACTTTATTTCCAAGTACGGAATGTGTTGCTCCCGCTTTCTTGAGCCGGTCAATATAGTCCTGCCAGTTCTGCTCTTTATTTTGACCGAGTTTATAGAGTGTTTCCCAGGAATAAATACCGGTGTTGTGATCGTCGTCAAAGTAAATCTGGACAGCATAGTTTCCAACAGGCTCAATGTGTTCGATACTGACACCTTCCTTATCCATCTGCAAAACCCCTTCACCCGGCCCATGCCCCTGTACTTCAGCAGAGGGCGAATGAACGCGCAGATACTCACAGGTCAGCTCGAAACGAGCGTCGTCATCAAAAGTAATTTCCAGTATACGCCTTGCCTTATGCAGGTTCAGTTCGGTTGGGTGTGGGTGTTTGTTCGCCATAACAGCCTCATTGTCAGTATTATGTTTAAGAGCGTTATCAATTGACTCGATGTGCCCTAAAGGATGTATTTACTTAAATCTTCATCTTTTGCCAAAGTGGCAAGTTGCTGGTCAACAAAATCAGCATCAACAGTGATGGATTCTTTCGATTGATCAGCGGCTTCAAAAGAAGCGGTTTCGAGTAAACGCTCGAGGATGGTGTGCAAACGTCTGGCGCCAATATTTTCAGTGCGCTCATTGACTTCCCATGCGATCTGCGCGATACGTTCAATACCATCCTGACTAAAGGAAAGCGCTGAGCCTTCAGTTGCAAGCAGAGCGGTGTATTGTTCAGTGAGCGATGCATCGGGCTCCGTTAGGATTCGGGTAAATTCCTTCGCGCCCAGGGCATCAAGTTCAACGCGAATCGGGAGGCGCCCCTGAAGTTCTGGAATCAGATCTGAGGGTTTAGATAAATGGAATGCACCTGAGGCAATAAACAGAATATGGTCTGTTTTTATGATGCCGTGTTTGGTGGTAATGGTGCTGCCTTCTACCAGAGGTAGCAGATCGCGCTGAACGCCTTCACGAGACACACCCGGACTGCTGCCCTGGGAGGACTGCTGTGTCACCTTGTCGAGTTCATCGATAAACACAATGCCATTTTGTTCCGCATTTTCAAGCGCTCTGGTTTTCAGGTCTTCTTCATTGATCAGTTTGGCGGCCTCTTCATCGCGCATGACCTTTAAAGCGTCATCAATACGCATTTTCTTTTTACGCGTGCGACCCGTATTCATATTCTGAAACATACCCTGTAACTGACTGGTCATTTCTTCCATGCCTGGTGGCGCCATGATTTCTACGCCAACGGGTGCAGAGGACACTTCAATTTCAATTTCCTTGTCATCAAGTTGACCTTCGCGCAAACGTTTGCGAAATTTCTGCCGGGTTTCTGATTCCGACTCCGATTCCGGTTCGCTATCAAAGTCGCTGCTTCTGGGCGTCGGTAATAAAACATCCAGTATTCGGTCTTCAGCGGCATCTTCTGCACGGTGTTGGACCTTTGAAATTTCCTGTTCGCGGGTCATTTTGATCGCAACATCGGCCAGGTCGCGTATGATGGAATCGACATCACGCCCGACATAACCCACTTCCGTAAATTTGGTCGCTTCAATTTTTATAAAGGGCGCATGGGCGAGATGTGCAAGACGCCGGGCAATTTCTGTTTTCCCGACACCGGTGGGGCCAATCATGAGAATATTTTTCGGTGTGATCTCGCTGCGTAAGGGCTCATCGATCTGTTGGCGACGCCAGCGATTACGCAAGGCAATTGCGACGGCGCGTTTCGCGTCGTCTTGACCGATGATGTGCTTGTCCAGTTCCTGAACAATTTCTCTAGGCGTCATTGCAGACATTGTTGCTAATCCTGTTTATTGATTATCGGCGCTGGAAGTTTCATCGAAACTTAATTCTTCCAGTGTCAGATTATGGTTGGTAAAAACGCAAATATCGCCAGCAATGGAAAGGCCTTTTTCAACGATTTCACGAGCACTAAGCTCAGTGGTGTCCAGCATGGCG
>JAZGER010000121.1:0-20504 GCA_036478835.1 Gammaproteobacteria bacterium
TATTCACAAATGGCGACACGGATTCAAGCTAATAGTGTGGCGCCTAAACAACGAATTTAACAGGATTAATCCGCTGAGGTCGATGTGTAAAAGGCTATGCAACCTATGTCGCTGTAGTCAATTGGCGACAGCGAAATCAAAAAAAATGATTAATAACTAGTGACTTATGCGTGTTTTGCGTTATACTGGTCACACACATCAGGGAAGGCATTGATTCAAATATCAATCTTCCCACAGGATGAATAAAGTGTTTATAACCTCGTCGACAGATGGACGAGATGACTCCAACCTGGCTTCCCCAAGTCAGGTATTTTTGCCCCGGTGCTTCCCCCTTGCACTCCGGGGCTTTTTTTAATCTTTTTTTTATCGTAACCAGCGGCTAATGACCTGTCTTGCTTCGTCAACGCCTGTTTTTTTGAGCGATGAAAATAACTGTATCGATGCGTCAGGGTGCAGATCTAGCAGTTTCTTTTTAGTGTTCAATAAAGCATTCGCCGCAGGGCCGCGTTTGAGTTTGTCTGACTTGGTGAGCAGAATGTGGGTACTTAGCTGTGCGCTGTGGCACCACACCAGCATCTGTTGGTCATACTCTGTCAGAGGTAGTCGAGAATCCATCAATAAGATAAGCCCTCGGAGAGATTGGCGGTATTGCAAATATTCTGACATATTGGTTTGCCATTGCTGTTTCATTTTCTGCGGCACTTTGGCGAAACCATAACCAGGCAAATCGACCAGGCGGTAGCGGTCTGGCTCCAGAGCGAAAAAATTCAGCTGCTGAGTACGTCCAGGTGTCTTACTGGTTCTAGCCAGCGATTTTTGAGCTGTAATGCTGTTGAGTGCGCTTGATTTACCGGCGTTTGAGCGGCCGGCAAAAGCAACTTCAGCGCCGGTATCTTCGGGAGCAAGGTGGTAGTTTGGCACACTGGTAAGAAAATGTGCTGTCTGGTAACTCAATGTCATCGGGGTATTTTCTCACAAACTTAACAAATGTCACGGTTGACCCTGTATAATCAGGCTGCTATATAGGTGGACACTTTTTGGCGACTGGCGGTTTCTAGTGGCTATTCGGTTAATAAATATTTTCTCTGGAGTGGTACTAATTATGAATAAGTGGGTCGTTTTTGCTGCAATTATTTCTCTTTCGGGTATTAGTACCCAGGCCTGGACAGCGGGCGACGCTGCTACGGGCAAAGAAAAATCGGCAACCTGTGCGGGTTGCCATGGTGCTGATGGTAACAGCGCGAATCCAGAATGGCCAAAACTTGCTGGCCAGCATCCAGCATACATGGAAAAGCAGTTAAAAGAATTTAAAAGTGGCGCACGCAAAAATCCGACGATGTCACCGATGGCAGCATCTTTAAGCGACCAGGATATTGAAGATTTGTCAGCATTTTATGCTGGTCAGAATACCAGCGCAGCAGCCGCTGATGAAACACTGGTCGATGTTGGACAGAAAATCTATCGTGGCGGAAACCCTACAACAGGCGTTGCAGCCTGTATCGGTTGCCATGGACCAACGGGTATGGGAAATCCGGCCGCCAATTTCCCTGCTATCAGTGCTCAGCATGCAAAATACATCAGCAATCAGCTGATGGAGTTTAAAGCCGGGTCACGCGACAATGACGCGGGTAAAATGATGCAGACAATCGCTGCAAAAATGAGCGATGCTGAAATCAAGGCAGTTGCTTCATATATACAGGGCTTGCATTAAGCTTCAGTATTCGGCTTTATCAAGGCGGTCATTTGACCGCCTTTTTGTTGGATCACTGATTCTGGGTAAAGTGCTGGGGCGAGCAAATTAGTGCGTTTTAGTTTGTAGTAGAGGCTCGCAATGACAGGCTCATTAGCACTTTTTACCTTTTTAGATGTCTATAATGTTTCTGGTCGGGCTGCTTTATGGAGTGGTCTTCATCAGCAACAAATAATGGGAGAATACAATGAAGAAGTTTTGGTTGATGTTGAGTAGTTTGCTGTTGTCTGTGGCAGTGCAAGCGGCTGATTTATATAGTAATGGCAGCGAATATACAACGTTGAGCAACGAGCAGCCCGTCGCAGCTGGCGAGGGTAAAATCGAAGTGCTGGAATTTTTCTGGTATGCCTGCCCGCATTGTTATCATTTAGAGCCAGAAGTTAAGGCATGGTTAAAAACCAAACCGGATGATGTCACCTTTACCAGAGCACCTGCCATTCTGGGGCCGTCATGGGAGTTACTCGCACGGGCTTACTTTACGGCTGATATCTTAGGTGTTCTGGATAAAACGCATAAACCATTATTCGAATATATTCATAAAGAACGCAAAAAAATTCGCAAAGTGGACGATGTAAAAGCGTTTTTTGTTAATCATGGCGTCTCTAAAGAAGACTTTGACAAAACATTTAATTCTTTTGCTGTTGTAACTAAAACCAATCGAGCCAGGCAGACGCGTGACCGTTACCAGCTGAACGGTGTGCCAGCGATTGTTGTGAATGGAAAGTACATGACGTCCCCCAGCGTAGCAGGTGGCAACGAAGAGGTTTTCAAGGTGGTCGATTTTCTTGTTGAAAAAGAGCGTAAGGCGGTTGATGTCCCGCAGGAAAAGGCGGCGCTCGCCAGGTAGTTTGAACTAAAGTTTTCCGTTCATTGCCGACTTATTCATGTGAGGGACGATTGATCAGCACAGGATAGTTAAAGGGAGTCAGGGAGATATGCCCGACAAACTCATGCAGTCTGCCAGCAAACAAATAGTTGAGCCTGCGCCAGGTCAGACAATTCGTCTGCTTAGCTATAATATCCAGGCAGGTATTAAAACTGAAAACTATCGCCATTATTTAACACATAGCTGGAAGCACCTGGTTCACCACCCACAAAGATTCACAAACCTGAGAAATATGGCGAGCGCGCTGGCTAGCTATGACCTGGTCGGTATTCAGGAGGCAGATGCCGGCAGCTTTCGCAGCGGCTTTGTTAATCTAACTGAGTACCTTGCTACCCAGGCCGATTTCCCTTACTGGGAAGACAAAACAAATCGCCGCATTGGTCAGTTTGCGCAGCACAGTATGGGCTTTCTGAGCCGCTTTAAGCCGACGGCAATATCCGAACACAAATTACCCGGAAGGATCCCGGGACGCGGTGTGCTGGTGGTGCGATACGGTGATGGTGCGCACTCTCTGGTTATTCTCATTGCCCACCTGGCATTGGGTGCGCGAGCCCGATTTAATCAATTGGACTATATCGCCGATATCGTTAATGAATACCGTCATGTTGTTATTATGGGCGATTTCAATTGCAAGTCGGATAGTAAAGAGATGGATCAATTGGTGAATCGTACCCTGATGAGTGAACCAATCCACGGACTGAATACCTTCCCAAGCTGGCGACCCAAGCATAATATAGACCACATTCTGGTTTCTCCTACCGTGACTGTTTTAAATTCCGAAGTACTGAATTGCCCGGTGTCCGATCACCTGCCGGTGGCTATGGAAGTTCAATTACCGGACCAGGTAAAACTGGTTTATTAGAAATTGTGTTGGTGCATAACATGACCAACATGAAATCTATCGACTGGAAACAAAGCCAGGGTGCGAGGCATCCAAAGGTATCGCCATCAACTGAGGAAGAAGGAACCTTCAAATGAAAAATCTCTATGGAATATCACTGACCATGTTTATTGTCTGCGGTCAAACCCATGTTAATGCTGAAAACGCTGCCGTTGGAATCAAAGCGGGTACCTTGGGACTGGGAGTGGAGATTTCTACGCCTCTCCCCGTTGCGGACAATCTCAATGGCCGATTCGGTTTTAATTATTTTCAATATGACCGAGACGACACTCTGGATGGAGTCGATTACGATTCAGACACAACGCTAAACAGCTTTTCTGCACTGCTCGACTGGCACCCTCTGGGGAACGGCTTTAGATTGAGTAGTGGACTCTTTTATAACAACAATGATTCTCGCATAGAGTCGACGACAACCGGGCGGGTTGATATTGGCGGTGTGCCTTTCGTGCTTGGCCCGAATGCCAAGCTTAAAGGCGAGTTGAGCTTTGATTCTCTCGCGCCTTATCTGGGTGTAGGTTACGGACACCATTTTGATGCTAGCAAGAATTTGTCACTGACAATGGAGCTAGGGATATTATTCCAGGGCGAGCCAGAGGTCGATCTAAACGCCGAAGGTGCGCTGGCTCAGTTGCCAGGGATCCAGGCAGCCATTCAGAAAGAAGAGGATGATATTCAGGCAGATGCTGATGACTTCACTTACTTCCCTGTATTTTCTATTGGCCTTACCTATCGTTATTAGTGACTAAAAGCTGGGCACCAGCAAGCGCATTGAGTATAAATACTAATAATATTAATAGGTTATATGTAATTATATAGATAGCTTTAATATTGCTTTACTAAGCAACATTTACTATATACTCAATAATTAGATTGCTAGATAATTTTCTGGCAGCGTATTCAAAAATGGATGTGATCTGTGGCCGGTCTGAGAGAGAAAAAATACGCTAGAACCCGTTTGTCCCTGGTAAGGCAACTAGCCCAGGCAGTTGAAAAAATGCCCTGGCAGGATGTCTCGATTCGAGAGCTCTGTGAGCAGGCAGAATTATCCGAGGCCACTTTTTTTAATTATTTCCCTCAGAAACAGGATTTGTTGCAGCTAGTTATTCAACTCTGGCTGCTGGAAATATCAGGCCAACTGAAATCTGCTGGGGCAGAATCAGGTTTGAAGCGTATCCATGCACAGTTTGCTCTCTGTGCCCAGACGTGTCGTGATCGGCCAGGATTCATGCATGCCGTCATACATTGGGTTGCTGGGGGTGGAAAATTAAACGACCAGTTCGCACCCTCCATGATCGAGCGCCAGCTTACATTTCCAGACGACGAAAACTTAAAGGATGCACCCGTCGTTGGGCTAGATCGATTGTTGGCTGATCAGCTGGATGTCGCCGTTTCCACAGGGCAGTTGCCGGTCAATACTGTTATCCCTGTCGTCCTAACCGGTTTATTATCATTGCTGTTTGGTTTACCGTTAATCCTGCTTGGCTCCGACCCTGGACGTATCAGTGTTCTCTATCAACAGCAATTACAAATTTATCTTGCTGGGCTACAAACAGTCAGTCAAAGTGCAGCCTGACCCGTTGCCCTTTCAAGTAGTGGTCTTAAACCCATCACCCAATCCAGCCATTAATTTTTTCTGAATTTCAATAATGGCGTCTTGCGTATAAGGCACAGACGCCTGATGTCCCCAGACAGTGCCAGGCCAGCATGCGTCGCCAGTCTGTCTTCCGATCACATGAATATGCATCTGTTTCACAATATTCCCTATTGTTGCAACATTCAGCTTTTCCACAGAGAAATTTTTCATTATCAGCCGCGACAGGCGGTTAATGAGATCAAGCAGAACAGCCTGATCATCAGGTGATAGCTCATAGAGCTCGATAACAGACACTTCGGGCACCAGAATAAACCATGGGTAAAGAGCATTTTTATGCAGTCGAACCTGGCAAAAACCGCATTTCCCCATAGCGACCGTATCGGTGGCAAGCTGCTCATTCAGTGTGAAAGAAGACATGTATTCTCCAATTTTAATTGGCCATTGAGTCGTGATAGAAAGAGTGTATCCGGGTTTATTTTCATTGAATACAGAAATATATTTTATCGTGTGGCTTCGGTGTGTGACGGTTTTAGAACGTAGTACCCAATAGCTTGTCTAACTTCCAGTTGATCATCAGATTCTGCAAAGGGATCAAAGGAGGTCACATGGAACACCGTCTCTATCAGCGCAAACTCATTGAGTTAGACGCGTTCATTTATCAGCATACTAAACTGATCGCCCGAGGGGCGATTCGAAACCTGAGCCAGGATGGCGTATTTGTTCAAATTGTGGAGCAGTGCTGCCCCGTTCGTGGCTGTGTTGAAATAAAGTTCTTCATCTATTTTCAGAATCGAGCTGAAGAGCAGGTTTTGCCTGCATTGGTTGCGCATCATTCCGACAAGGGGGTTGGGCTAATCTTTTCTTCAACAAATGATAAGGTGTCTCGAGATATTGATCAGCTACTCAAAAAAATGAGTTTGGGGAGTGGAGAGACATCCACGCCTTCAGAGCATTATTACTCGAATCGAGCCTTAATGGCCTTCGGAAAATTCAGGATAAGGCGCTATATCAACGTTGATAGCAGATTACTTCCTGCGCCAGCGATGATAGCGTTCCAACCAGCCGAGTAGTCGTTCAGGTGCGTGGGCGCGTTTCCAGTTCCCAGCGACATATTTGTTGGCTTCACTCATGGTTGGGTAGATGTGAACAGTGGCGAGAATTTTGTTGAGCCCTAAGTCATGGCGCATGGCCGTCACGAATTCAGTGATCATGTCACCTGCGTGATGGCCGGCAATCGTCACGCCAAGGATGCGGTCCTTGCCGGGTACGGTCAGTACTTTAATCAGGCCATTAGCTGCTTCATCAGCAATGGCACGGTCCAGCTCATCGAGTGAATAGGTTGTTATTTCATAGGCAACACCCTGCTTTTTTGCATCAGTTTCATTGAGCCCGACACGGGCAATTTCAGGGTCGGTAAAGGTACACCAGGGAATTACCGAATAATCCACACGGAATTTTTTAAAGCTGCCAAACAATCCATTAACGGCGGCAGTCCATGCCTGATGCGCTGCTGTGTGCGTAAACTGGTAAGGGCCAGCAACATCACCGACTGCGTAAATAGTTGGGACGGTGGTTTGCATGTGGTCGTTGACCTCTATCGTGCCATTGTTGCGCACTGGAATATCGAGTGATTCGAGGCCGAAACCCTGGCTGTTTGCGCGTCTGCCGGTGGCGATCAGCGCTTCGTCAAATTCAATTTCTATTTCCAGGCTATCGCGTGAGGCAACGAGTATTTTTTGCCCATCGGCCAGCAGAAACTTGTTTGCATTATGGTTAAGCCGCACATCAATATTTTCATCGATAAAACGCTGTAACAGAGCGTCTGAAAACTCTGGATCTTCATGTTCGAGCAGTCGTGCCCCGCGCTGTACCAGAGTGACTCTGCTACCAAAGCGAGCAAAGCATTGGGCGAGCTCACAGCCGATGGGGCCACCACCAATGACCAGAAGGCGACGTGGCAAGGTTCGCAACGCCCAGATTGTGTCGGACGTGTAGTAGTCGATTCCGTCGATACCCGGTATCGACGGAATCGCTGGGCGTCCGCCGGTTGCGACAATGATATTACGTGTTGTCAGACTGCGGCCATTAACGTCTACCGTCCACGGCGAAGTGATGGTCGCTTCGCCCTGTATGCAATCAACGCCCAGCGAAGAGTAACGTTCTATTGAATCATGTGGGGCCACTTGATCTATGATCCGTTGCACACGCGCCATGACTCTGGCGAAATCAAAATCAACAGTTGCCGAATCAAAGCCAAGTTCACGGGCGCGCTGAGCATCGGATAAAAATTTTGCGGATCGGATCAGCGCTTTTGAAGGCACGCATCCCGTGTTTAAACAGTCGCCACCCATACGGTGCTTCTCGATCAGGCTAACCTTTGCTTTTACCGCTGTGCCAATGTAAGCGCTGACAAGCCCACCTGCGCCTGCACCGATGACAACCAGATCACGGTCGAATGAAGCAGGTTTGGTAAAGCCACGCAATGCCCTGTTTGCCTGAAACAGATCCAGTGCTTTTTTGGCCAGTAAAGGGAATAGCCCGAGCAGAGTAAAAGAGGCGATGAGCCCTGGCGACAATATGCCAGACAAGGATTCCAGCTGCGCTAGCTGTTTGCCTGCATTAATAAAAACAAACGTGGCGGGAAGCATCCCAAGTTGGCTAACCCAGTAGAAAGTCCAGGTGCGTATTGGCGTGAGGCCCATGACTAAATTAATCACAAAAAAAGGAAACGCCGGTACCAGCCGCAACGAGAGCAAATACAGGCCGCCGTTTTTTTCTATGCCTTTATTTGCCACGTTGAGTTTGTCGCCAAAACGTTGTTGTATCGTGTCGCGCAGTAGCAGGCGAGATGCGAGAAAGGCCAACGTAGCACCAATGGTTGACGCAAAGGAGACAATAAATACGCCCTGTAAAAGGCCGAACATCGCACCGGCGACGAGCGACATCAGTGCTGCACCGGGCAACGAGAGACCGGTAATGGCAACATAGAGAGTGAAAAACCCCATCGCCGCAAATACCGGGTTGGCTAGACGGTACGCCTCGATAGCAAGCTGCCGCGATTTAAAATACTCCAGTGTCAGGTATTGTCCCAGATCAAGGCTAAAATACAGCCCTGTCGCGACAGCCAGAGTGATCATCAGTGCAATTCGGGGTTTTGTCATGAAGGTTTCACCCTGGGTTTTTTAGACGACCGTTTCCAGTGTCGCTTGCATTTGCTGCTTCGTTACCGGATGAGTTAACACTGAATAGAGGGGCAAAATGTCATTTAGCTTATCCACATACTGAGCTTCTGCCTTATCGACAATGACAATGATTTTTGTGTCTCGAGAATATTTTTGCAGGCTATATAACAGGACATCAAGATTACTGATGTTTACACCCGCATAGTTGTTTCCGTAGCCATAGAAGAATTCCGCAACCACAAAATCTGGCTGCACTGACTTGAGTTTGCTGATGGTTTTCCGTTGGCTGGTTAACTGAATTTCCTTGATACCCAATTGATTGTACAGGCTCGAAAATTTTGGGTGAGCGGGTGATTCAATCATTGAGATAAGGATCGGTTGAGCCATAGTGCTTCAGGTCCTTGATAATTTGATCGATTTTACCATATCCGTCAGAGAGGAGTCTCTGAGCGGATAAGCTGACAAGGATCAAGATAATGCACTGTTTACTTGTCGGATAATGTGCCACTAGAAGTATGAAATCTTGTACAAAGCCACAAATCGGGATACAATTGATAATACGAATCATTCTCTTTACGGTTACGCTATGAAAACAGCCGCCATGACAACCAGCTTGCTTGCAATTACCCAGGGAAACCGGGCAAGAATTGCCGAAATCCAGGGTGATCGCCAACAGCTAAGGCGCATGCTCTCGCTGGGGTTACGTGTTGGTTCTGTGATTGATGTTCTGAGTCAGCGTGGACGCGGTGTTGTCGTCAGCAATCAGGGCAGTCGAGTTGCGCTGGGTTCTTCAATCGCAAGGAACCTGTTTGTCGAACCCATCGAATAGTTTGAATAGTGTCGGTTAAAAAATCAGCCCCCCACCAGGCGTCACTCCAGCTAGCTATCGCAGGCAATCCGAACTGCGGTAAATCTGCTCTGTTTAATGCATTGACTGGTATTCGCCAGAAGACCGGGAATTGGCCGGGCGTTACTGTTGATCGCAAGGAAGGCCATTTTACGCTGGGGCATTCTTCTGCCACCATTTTCGATTTACCGGGAATTTATTCGCTTGATGCGAGTTCGCTGGATGAAAAAGTCACCCGTGATTACCTGTTATCTCGAGATGCTGATCTAATTATTAACGTAGTTGATGCAGGTAATCTGGAACGCAATCTGTATATGACCGTTCAGCTGCTGGAAATGGGCGTCCCGCTCGTTCTGGTGCTGAACATGATGGATGTCGCGCGCAAGCGTGGTATTGACATCGATACCGATAAATTATCCCGTGAGCTGGGTTGCCCTGTGGTACCCATTGTTGCCACCACGGGTGAAGGGATCAATGATTTAAAGCAATCGATTGTCGCGATAACATCCGGCGAACAGACGGGTGGCTATCGATTGGCGCATGCTGAAGAAGTCGAGCAGGCCATCAGCGAATTGATTCCGTCACTGGCTGAAAATACTCAGGAAGTGAATAAGCACTGGCTATCGCTCAAATTGCTGGAAAACGATCCGTATGCCTTATCGCTTGTGGACGATGTTGTGAAAGCCAATGTTGCCAGATTAGCGCAAAATATCGAAGATCGCGCAGGCGAAGACGCGGATATTCATATCGCCGATAGTCGCTATGGCCACGCGCATATGCTGGCACAAACGGTCACCAAACAGGCAGGCCGTGCCGGTCGCACGGTGACCGATAAAATTGATAGCGCTGTTTTAAGCCCTGTTTTTGGCGTACCGATTTTTCTTGGCATCATGTACCTGATGTTTTTATTTGCCATTAATATTGGTGGTGCATTTATTGACTTTTTTGATGGCATTGCCGGTGCGTTTTTTGTAGACGGGCTTGCCGCAGCACTGGCGTCTATTGGTAGCCCTGAATGGCTAACTGTCATCCTGGCAAAAGGTATCGGTGGCGGTGTCCAGATTGTCGCCACTTTTATCCCTATCATCGCGGCGCTCTATCTATTCTTATCCATTATTGAAGACAGCGGTTACATGGCTCGAGCTGCCTTTGTCATGGACCGTTTCATGCGCGCAATTGGTTTACCCGGCAAAGCATTTGTTCCTTTGATCGTGGGTTTTGGCTGCAATGTACCCGCGATCATGGCAACGCGAACACTGGATAATGAGCGTGAGCGAAAATTGACTATACTCATGAACCCGTTTATGTCCTGCGGTGCGAGACTACCCGTATACGCTTTATTTGCGGCCGCCTTTTTCCCAAAAAATGGCCAGAATCTGGTTTTTGGTTTGTATATCATTGGTATTCTGGTGGCGATTGCAACTGGCCTGATCATGAAAAAAACGTTGCTGTCTGGTAACAGTACTGGCTTCATGATGGAGCTGCCGCCTTACCATATGCCGACTGTAAAAGGGATCTTATTAAGAACCTGGGATCGTGTCCGCCTCTTTATCAAGGAGGCCGGTCAGGTGATTGTCGTCATGGTGTTGGTCATCAATCTACTGAGTTCGATTGGTACGGATTTGAGTTTTGACAACCAGCATTCACATGATTCGATTCTCAGTGTTGCGAGTCAGTCAGTGGTGCCGATTTTTAAACCGATGGGTATTGAAGAAGATAACTGGCCTGCGGTACTGGGTATTGTCTCCGGCATTCTTGCTAAAGAGGTCGTGGTTGGCACACTGGATACACTGTATGCACAACTGGCTATTGAAGATGCCGGTGTCGAGGTTGTTGAGCCACCGTTCGATTTTACCGAGGCGATTCGTGCAGCCGCCGCGACCGTGCCGGCCAACCTCGCAGATGTCCGCGATAACCTGCTGGATCCTCTCGGTTTGAATGTGGGTGAAATAGCGGACATAGAATCAGCGGCCAAACAACAGGAAGTCAATCAGGGCACCTTTGGCGCGATGGTTCGCCGCTTTGACGGACAGGCGGGAGCATTTGCTTATCTGTTATTTATCCTGTTGTACTTTCCCTGTGTCGCAACGATTGGTGTTATCCGGCGCGAAGCGGGAACAAGTTGGGCAATTTTTGTGGCCAGTTGGACGACAGGCGTCGCATATATCACCTCAACGGTTTATTATCAGATGGCAACCTGGTCGCAACACCCCGCTTTTTCAGCTATCTGGGTGAGCTCAATGGCTCTGCTTGTTGTGAGTGGAATTATTGGCTTGCGCATCTGGGCTGGCCGGGAAACCGGCATCACCGTCAAACAACCAGCTAAACTAAACACATGATACTGTCGGATTTACGAAAATATCTTGAAGAACGCGGACAAACCAGTCTTGGCGATATTGCCTTACACTTCGATGCGTCACCCGAAGCGTTACAGGGCATGCTGGATATCTGGATTCGTAAAGGGAAAATAGAAAAGCGCAGCGCGACTGCCTCCTGTGGTTCCAGTTGTAATCAGTGTGAACCCACGGCAACAGAGCTGTATGTGTGGGTGAAGGGCGCCGTAGATGTTGAGCCGTCTTTGCCGTCACATTGCGAGCACCACTGAAAAATAACCATGGGGTCCACGTACTGCAGATGAACCTGAAAAAATTAAACCAGCAATATGCAATTAAAGACCAGCTTGAGTTCGTCACTGGAAAAGGTGGTTTTACGCTAGCGGAGATTAAAAACAAATTCGCGACAGCGCGTATTTCCTTATACGCAGGGCAGCTACTTTCCTATTGCCCGACAGGCGCTTCCCAGGATTTGCTATTCAATAGTGAACTGGCTTATTACGAAACAGGTAAAGCGATAAAAGGCGGTGTTCCCGTTTGCTGGCCCTGGTTTGGCTCCGACCCTGAAGACAGGGGGCGACCGGCACATGGGTTTGCCCGAACCAGTCAATGGAACGTGGTAAACACACACGCGACAGAGGATGCAACCTGTCTAACACTGCAATTGACACCCAGTGAACGGACACAAAAACTGTGGGAGCATGACTTTCTATTAACACTGGAAATGATTGTAGGGAAAACGCTGCAACTCAAATTAACCACGACCAATAAAAGCCAGCAAGCGGTTTCGATCACGCAGGCGCTACATACTTATTTTAAAGTGGGCGATATTTCCAGGACCACCGTCGAAGGGCTGGAAGAAAAAGCCTATCTTGATAAAGTTGACCAGGGTATTGAAAAACGACAGCAGGGATCGGTAACCATCAGTGCGGAAGTTGACCGAATTTACACGGATGTTAGCAACGATTTACTTATTAAGGATCGATCATTATCGCGTGATATCCGTATCCACTCGTCGGGTAGTCATAGCACCGTTGTCTGGAATCCCTGGACAGATATAGCCGCTGAAATGGCTGATTTGGAAGATGCAGACTATCAGCGGCTAATTTGTGTTGAAACTGCGAATTCGGCACCGGATGTTATTGATATTTTGCCTGGGCAGTCTCATCAGTTAGCTGTTGAGTATCAGATTAATTGAGATTGCACTTTGTTGGTAAATTATTGGTATAGATAATAATTACGGCTGATTACACGGCCTGTTTGTTGAGTAATAGTCTATTTATCCGCAAAACTGTCGTCAATAGGTAACACTTTGTTGACAAGGCAGGCCATTATGGATAGAATAGATCGAAATAAATACAAGTACCAAATCAACGAAATGTTTAGCTGCCGGGGGGCATACAAGGATTAGGTTAAGCAATTTTGATTGGATTTCCAGTTTAATAGAGTGGGCATAAGAATATTTTGGGGAAGGAAGGCAGGTTGGAAACTTATAGTTATCAGTATTGTGTTGCTGGCCGGATAGCGATTAGCTATCCGGTTTTTTTGTGCGTAAAAAACAGAAGGTAAAAATAATGAAAATCGCCAAGTTTTTGAATAAAGTATTGTTGCTCACTGGTGGAATGGCGGTAGCAGTTAATTCGATGGCAGGTATAACAACGCGAATCGATCTCGGTGTTGATAATACTCAGGGGATACATTTTGGAGGTATGAGTTCAAGTGGAGAGATTTTAGCTTTAACGACTCATCTCCCTATCTTACCTGGAAATAATAATGGCAAGACGCATATTTATGTTCAGAATAAACTGACAGGAGAAAGGAAAAGAGTCACAGTGTCGACTGATGGCGCGTTGGCAAATAGCCATTCAAGTTATCCCTCGCTTAGCTCGGATGGGCGATATGTGGTGTTTAACTCAGATGCGGATAATCTGGTGTCTGATGACACGAATGGCTTGAGAGATATTTTTATCCATGATGTTGAGACGAAAGAAACAATCCGGATACCTCCACCGTTTCAACCTGCGGATCTTGCTGACGTTCTCCTGCATAGTGTTCCATCCTATACGATCAGTGGCAATGGTCGATATATCGTTTATGATACACCGCACCTAGGTTATCGTAATATTGATGGGCGAATAACAAATGAAGTGTATTTATATGATCGAGTGGAAGGAGAGACAACGAGAGTTTCGACACCTATTGATCAGGCCAGTGAAAGCACATTTTCGAACCGCCCATCAATAAGCAATGATGGCCGGTATATTGTGTTCTCTGGGGATTCTCGTTATTTAAAAAGTGAAAATTACCGGGGTGCGGTGCTTTCGGCGTTTATATATGATCAGAACTCCGGTAAGACTACCGCTATAACCGAAAATGTAAATACATACCAAAAAATAGGCTTCCCTACTGGAGCAGCTACTATTAGCGGAGATGGGCGCCATATAGCATTCACTTCAAGGTTGTCAGGTGACAACCAGAACAATGTGTATGTTCTTGATAGGGATACGGATGCGGTATCAAAAATTTCAGTATCGAGCACAGGAGAACAAACAAATTCCCATGTTACCAGCGACCCACAGCTTTTAAAATTTAGTGATAATGGGCGATTTGTGGCTTATTGGTCACTTGCTACGAATCTGGTTTCTGATGATACAAATGGTGTACGCGACATATTCGTACGCGACATAGTTTTAGAAGAGACAACAAGAGTTTCTGTTGCAAGCGATGGAACTCAGGGCAATAATGAATCGACTCTATATGCGTTGAGTGACGACGGTCGTTATATATTCTTTGGCTCCTTTGCGAATAATCTGGTTCCAGATGATAAAACGAGTACTGCAGATTATTTTATTCATGACCGTGGCCCAATAACTGCCACGCTTAGCATAACAGCTTCTATTGATGCTCAGCCTACCCTGACCGAGCCCGGTCCTCCTTTACCTGATTCAGGCAGTCCTGCTACCTGGAAATACACCGTGAAAAATCACGGCTCAGAACCTGCGATGAATGTACGTGTATTTGCCAAAGCACTTCAACCTGTTACTGACCAGAAATTCACATTTTTGTGCGGTCTCGGTGAAATTGCTGGCGGGGCATCTGTCTCCTGTAACAGTGAAAGCCTGGTAGTTAATGGAAACTTCAAAGCAATAATATCAACACAGGGCTTCGACAAAAATGGTGGTAGGATTAAAGCAGGAGCAGCTGCTTATTATATTGGTGGCTTTGATGCAGTGACCTTCTCTTTAGAGCTGGATGTGCTGTTAAATGGTGCTGACAATGACAATATCGCACCCGGCGATGTATTAACAGTTGGAGAAACAGTTAACTTTATATACAACGTCACCAACACCGGAACAGTGGCGCTTACCAATGTTCGTGTTTTTGATCGTACCCGTACGGGAAATGGGTTCTGGCGTCGTGCCTGTGTTTTTGCATCTGTTGCTGCCGGTGAAACGGTTCGCTGTACTCGTGAGATGCCGGCAGAATCTGGTAATATCCAGCGGCAGGTTTCAGTGCAGAGTTCTTATCTCTCTAATGTGATTAAAGATGGTGAGTTTAGCTATTACACTGGGCAGTAAACACTCTAATGTCAGGGAAGGCAGCAGGTTGTTTTACTATCAATAGATTGCGCTATCCTGACCATGGATTCAATGCAGAAATGGCTTCCGTATTAATCGGTTTATTCCGTGACCATATTATTTTACCCTAACTGATCATCAGCAACATGGTAATGCGGATCTTCTACTACATTCACTTCCACCAGATTTCCCGCCTTGGTTAGCAACTGGCGACATTCTTCTGTCAGATGAATTAAATGCAGGCGTTTTTCTGCGCGCTCATAGCGATCAGCCAGTTTATCAATGGCCTCAATCGCAGAGTGATCGGCGATGCGTGAGTTTTTAAAATCGACCACGACGTCATCGGTATCTTCTTTCGGCGTAAAAATCTCCTGGAAGTTTTGCACCGAGGCAAAGAAAAGTGGCCCATTGAGCTCGTAAACTTTGTCACCCATTTTGTTATAGCGGATCGTTGAGTTGATATGTCGAGCATGTTCCCAGGCAAAGACCAGCGCAGATAAAATGACGCCGACGATGACCGCCAGTGCCAGATTGTCAGAGATAACAGTAATGAGTGTTACTGCGACGACAATCAGCCAGTCAGCTAACGGGATTTTTCCGAACAGGCGTAAACTGCTCCATTCGAACGTCCCGATAACAACCATGAACATCACACCGACCAGTACGGCTATCGGGATGACTTCAATTAACGAAGAGGCATATAAAATAAAGATCAGCAAAAATACTGCTGCCGAAATACCGGACATGCGTTTGCGGCCGCCGGATTTAATATTAATAATACTTTGCCCAACCATGGCACAGCCACCCATACCGCTGAACATGCCCGTTACCGTATTTGCAACACCCTGACCAATACATTCACGATTAGGGTGCCCCGTCGTTTCAGTGAGTTCGTCAATTAAATTAAGCGTCAACAGGCTTTCGATCAGTCCAACGAGCGCCATAATAATAGCGTAAGGAAGAACGATCTTGAAAGCTTCCCATGACAGCGCTATTTCAGGTAAATGAAAAGGCGGGAAGACGCCTTTAATTGAGGCCATATCAGCGACCGTTCGAGTGTCCAGATCAAGCCCAATGACAACCAGGGTTCCAGCGACAATAGCGGCAAGAGTGGAAGGTATCGCTTTGGTGAGACGAGGCAAAAACTTTATGATCAGCATTGTCAGGGCAATCAATGCCAGCATAATGTAGAGTGCTGATCCGGAAATCCATGCGTGAGAGCCGTCAGTACCCGGTATTTTAAAATGTTCCATCTGGGCAATAAAAATCACTAACGCCAGGCCATTGACGAAACCCAGAAAAACAGGGTGAGGCACCAGGCGAATAAACTTACCCAGTTTCAGTACCCCAAAAGAGATCTGAATCAGTCCCATTAGAATGACTGCGGCGAAGAGGTATTCCTGCCCATGTTGAAGCACCAGAGACCCGACCACGACAGCAATAGCGCCGGTTGCTCCCGATATCATGCCCGGTCTCCCACCCAAAATTGAAGCGATCAGGCCAATTGTGAATGCCGCATACAATCCTGTTAAAGGATGTAAATGCGCAAGCAATGCGAAGGCAACTGCTTCGGGTACGAGTGCAAGTGCGACCGTCAGGCCCGCCAGTAGCTCGTTTTGTAAACATTCTCTGCGTTTTGATATCAGGCTGAACATGGTAGACGCTCTGCTAAAAAAGGCCGCAATTATGCCGGTTTTTGTTTAGATAAGATATAGGGGGTGTGAGGATTTCTGACTCAAGACCTGCCTCTTTCAGCCGACAAAAATTTATGCCTAATTCCCTTATGAGAGAAGCCAATGGATTTTAAAGATTATCTGAAGATTATGGTGGCAAAAGATGCCTCTGATTTATACTTGAGCAGTGGCGCTTGTCCGAGTGCAAAATTTCAGGGGAAGCTGATGCCTGTCGAGCAGGTTCAACTGTCTACTCAGCAGGTGAAGGACATTGCCTACTCCATTATGGATGAGGAACAGGTACGTCAATTTGAAAAGAAGCCAGAAATGAACCTGGCGATCTCTGAACCCGGTGTCGGACGTTTTCGCGTTAATATTTTTAAACAGAGAAATGCAGTTTCGCTGGTTATTCGTAATATTAAAATGGATATTCCCCATTGGGAAAAATTGGGTTTACCAAAAATATTGACTGACGTCATGATGGCCAAGCGAGGTCTGGTGCTGTTTGTTGGTGCCACCGGGTCGGGTAAATCTACTTCCCTGGCTTCATTGATTGATTATCGAAATACTAATCACGCCGGTCATATTATTACTATCGAAGACCCCATTGAATTTGTTCACCCGCATAAAAAATCTATTGTGAATCAACGTGAAGTTGGCGTCGATACGGATAGTTACGAAGATGCGCTGAAAAATACATTGCGACAGGCACCTGATGTTATTCTAATTGGCGAAATTCGCGACCAGGAAACCATGGAGCATGCGCTGGCTTTTGCAGAAACCGGGCATTTGGCGATATCAACCCTGCATGCCAATAATGCTAACCAGGCGTTAGATCGAATTATTAACTTTTTCCCGGAAGAGCGTCATAACCAGTTGTTACAGGATCTTTCACTGAATCTGCGCGCGTTTGTCTCACAGCGTCTGGTACCGACTGTCGATGGAAAGCGCGCTGCTGCCGTTGAGATTTTACTTGGAACGCCTCTGGTGCAGGATTTGATCAATCGTGGCGATGTTGCTGAAATCAAGGAAGTCATGGAGAAGTCAGTAGACGTTGGAATGCAGACATTTGATGGCCATTTGTTCCAGCTATATCAGGAAGGCCGGATTTCCGAAGAGGAAGCGCTGCGAAACTCTGATTCACCGAATAACCTGCGCCTTAAAATCAGCCTTGCAGCCAAGCCAGAAGTCCAGGCAGCAGCCATGGCGTCGAGCCTGGAAGGCTTAAGCCTGATGGAGCACGAAGAAGATGAAGTGGTAGAAGAAGAGGCGCCAGGTATGTTCCATGGCTAATTGTTTAAAGCCTGAGGCTAATCACCTCAGTCTGCCTTGTTAGCTTAGATGGCAACCGCTACTATCCCTGCAGTAATTCAGACAAGGTAGCACATGGCCATTGATTTTAATGAAACACTCGTAGTTGGCATCTCTGCCACCGCACTCTTTGATTTAAGCGAGGCAGATGCGGTCTTCCACGAGAAATCCAGAGAAGACAAGGAAACAGCGCTGGAAGCCTACCGTCAGTATATGCTGGAACGAGAAACTGACTCTCTGGCCGCAGGGACGGGCATGCCGCTGGTGGAGGCGCTGCTAAAACTCAACCAGTACCAGCCTGAAGGCGAGTCCCCACTGGTGGAAGTAATCATTATGTCCAGGAATAGCCCGGAAACGGGGGTTCGTGTCTTTCATAATATTCGTGAACAGAAACTCAATATAACGCGTCACGCATTTACCGGCGGCGAGTCAGTCGTGGATTACCTTGATGCGTTTAGTGTTGACTTGTTTTTAACGACAAACATCAAGGACGCACAGCGTGTTATTGATGCGCAGACCTGCGCAGCAGCCATCGTCAAAGAGCCACCCGCGGATACCTCGAAAATTCCCGATGGTCAGGTACGTATTGCCTTTGATGGCGATGCGGTTCTCTTCGATGAAAAAAGTGAGATCGTCTACAAGGCCGAAGGCCTGGACCGTTTTTGTGAGCAGGAAGATGCTGACCAGGATATTCCAATGGGTAAAGGGCCGTACGCGACCCTGCTAAAAAAACTTTCACGTTTGCAGGATCGCCTGCCATTTAGTGCAGACTTTTCGCCGGTACGCATCGCGATCGTCACGGCTCGCAGTGCGCCTGCTGAAATGCGTGTTGTGAAAACATTACGCGCATGGCGAGTGTATGTGGATGAGGTTTTTTTCCTTGGGGGGCTTGAGAAAACCAAATTTTTGAAAGCCTTTAAACCGCATATATTTTTTGACGATCAGGATTTACATCTGGAAGCCGCATCCCTGTTAGTGCCCTCTGGAAAAGTCCCATATAAAAGTGATTCCCCGTTGAATGAAAAATAATACTTGCGAAGTCTCATAGAGAGAGAGGTTGGCGAAAAACCTGCCATAGTCCCAGTAGGCTGATAACAATCAGAAAACCGCCAATGATTCGTTTAAATTGCTGATCATTATTCAATATGGCTTCATGGGTTTTAAGTCCTATGACATGCCCTACCGCAGCCACTGGTAATAGCCATAGCGCGATTATAAAATTGAGTTTTACGTTCAATGCAGCGAAAGCCAGCATCTTAATGCTCACGAGAATAAACCAGAGTACGAAGAGTGTATTGCGAAGTTGATGCTTAGCAACATTGCGCATAAATACGGCAACCATTAATGGCGCGCCAGTGAGTGAAGTGCCTGCGATATAGCCACCAAGAACAAGCAATATTTTATCAACCCAGCCTTTGTTGCTCTCAATGTTCCTGTTCATAACCCAGAGAACGGCATAAAACAGAGTCACGCAATATATAAAAATGAGTAGCCAGTGATTCGGTAAATTAAGTAAGCCAAAGACACCCACTATTGCGGCCGGGATAATATAGATCAAAGCCAGCTTCAAGTAAGCCCAGTTGATGTCCTTCATTCGGGTGCGCAAGGTGAGCGATGTAAAAAAGAGTAAATGCGTTCCGATAACGGGCAACCAGAAAACAGGGTCTGGTAACAGGAATAACATGAGCGGCAAACCCAGCGCTGCGCCGCCGAACCCGAGGCCACTACGAACAAATCCAGTCCATAAAAAAACCAATCCGGTCAGGACAATTTGTAAATTGCTAAATTCTGTGGGCATAGGTTATGGAAACCCGGAAAAAAGCGTTACTATACAGGTCAGCGTTTAACGGGAACAGATGAGGATCGCCAATGCTAGAAACAGGACAGCCTGCGCCAGACTTTGCAGCGACGAATCAATCGGGTGAAACCATTCGATTATCTGATTTTGCAGGTAATCGTGTGCTCGTTCTTTATTTTTACCCGAAAGATGACACGCCGGGATGTACGATAGAGGCTAACCAGTTCACAACTCTGGTTGAGGCGTTTTCAACGCATGAAGCACGGGTTTTTGGTGTGAGTAAAGACAGTGAAGCGAGTCACCAGCAATTCATTGATAAATTTAATTTACACATTGACCTGTTGGCGGATACGCGAGGCGAGCTTTGCGAGGCTTACGGCGTATGGCAGGAAAAGGAAAAAAAGGGTGTTAAGAAAATGGGGATCGTTAGGTCAACATTTGTCATTGATAAAGAGGGCGCATTGGTTCATGTTGAATATGGAGTGAGTCCTGACGGGCATGCGCAGTCAGTGCTGGACATCGTTCGCAATTTATAAAGCAACCCGGATTAAGGGTGAAGGCCATCAATATAAAACGCTTGCCATCTTTCTCCGGTATTCATCGACCAGTGGGTGGCTCCCCATCATGTCGAATATTTTTAGTAGTGTTTTT
>JAZGER010000122.1:0-11078 GCA_036478835.1 Gammaproteobacteria bacterium
CCAACGCCAATAATGGTGCCTGTTTCTACGTATTCAATAGCAGCTTCAGCGACCTGTTTTTTTAGTTCATCCTGGTTCATTTTTTTCTCCAAGTAATTATTGCCCCAATGATACCTGTTAATAGTTAACAAGATAAGGTTAAACCCAGCCAGTAAATAATCAATATTCACTGGTAAACATTTGCTATGATCGCTGACATGCTGGAAAAATACCTGAAAAAGATACTCACCGCGCAGGTTTATGACGTTGCTCACGAAACTCCGCTGGATTACGCAAGCGCACTTTCGGATCGCCTTGAAAATGATATCTGGCTAAAACGTGAAGATTTACAGCCTGTATTTTCATTCAAGCTAAGAGGTGCTTACAACAAAATTTCGAATTTATCAGCGGCGGAGTCCGCTAACGGTATCATCACGGCATCTGCAGGTAATCACGCACAGGGTGTTGCTCTGGCTGCGAACCAGCTTGGCGTCAAAGCTTTGATTGTGATGCCTAAAACCACCCCGAGTATCAAGGTCAAAGCAGTGCAATCCATGGGGGGGAAAACACTCCTGATTGGTGATACCTATGACGATGCTTATGTGCACGCGCGTAAGCTGTCAGAAGAGAGGGAACTCGCCTTTATTCATCCCTATGATGACCCCGACGTTATTGCGGGGCAGGGGACAGTCGCAATGGAAATATTGCATCAACGACGTGCGCCAATTGATGCGGTGTTTGTTCCGGTCGGTGGTGGAGGCCTCATTGCCGGTATCGCTGCTTATATCAAGGCGCTGCGCCCCGGGATTAAAGTGATTGGTGTCGAGCCAGACGAAGCCCCCTGTATGCATGCGGCACTGAAGAAGAAGCGGCGAGTGGTTTTGAAGCAGGTTGGTATTTTTGCTGACGGCGTGGCGGTTCGTCAGGTTGGTAAAGAGCCATTTAAAATTGCGAAAAAATACGTTGACGAAGTCATGCTGGTTTCGACGGATGAACTTTGTGCGGCGACAAAAGATATATTTGATGACACGCGTGCCATGGTGGAACCGGCAGGCGCCCTGGCGGTGGCGGCAATAAAAAAATACGTGGCTGAAAAAGGTGTCAAAGGACAGAGCCTGATCGCCATTAACAGTGGCGCGAATATTAATTTTGATCGATTACGCCATGTTGCAGAACGAGCAGAAATTGGTGAGCGTAGTGAAGCCTTGCTGGCCGTTACCATCCCCGAGAAGCCGGGGAGTTTTTTGCAATTCTGCAAAGCGCTTGACCGGCGTGGTATCACAGAATTCAATTACCGTTACTCAGATGTTGCAGATGCACAGGTTTTCGCAGGCATACGGTTAGCCGAGGGTGATGAAGAAAGAACGGCATTATTGAAGCAATTGGCCAAAGATGGGTACTCTGTTGTCGATTTAACCGATAACGAAATGGCCAAGTTGCACATTCGCTACATGGTGGGTGGGAGAGCGCCTGTCACACTGGATAATGAAGTGCTTTATCGGTTCCAGTTTCCTGAGCGACCCGGTGCACTTCAGCGTTTTTTATCCAGTATGGGTAAACACTGGAATATCAGTTTATTCCATTATCGAAATCACGGTGCAGCGTATGGGCGTGTTCTTGTCGGTATGCAACTATTCCCGGGAGAGCGAAAAAAATTCAGAGAGTACATGGATAAGCTGGGTTATGCTTATTGGGATGAAAGCGATAATCCTGCGTATTCATTGTTTCTTGGTAGTGGGGAGTAGCGGGAAAGGGGGTGGCCACTGTTGGCGAGTTTATATGCATTGATTCTTGATGCGATTCTGAAGCCTGTCTTTTTTGTTTTGAATGTCCCGCTCGGAAAGGTAAACACGATCACCTTCCTGACCCAGCTTATACCACCGTACCCGACCCTGATGCATGTCTTTAAGCTGGTTTTTCAGGCTGTGACATTGCTGTTTAGATGTGGCCAGATGACGCTCTTTCCTGGCAAGCCGCTTGTTTTCGTTTTGGCGTTCTTCCTGTTTAACCGTTACAAATTGTCGAATATTATTCGCTCGCTCACGCGTGTGTGCAATGTCCGCGCTGTTTGGCTTGTGAGGCTTAACAGTAATCTGTTCAGCGTGCGCATGCGCAGGTTTTTCGCTGAAGTGAGCCTGGCCATTGGCATCGGTCCATTTATATATGCCAGCATTCGCTGATGTGGACAATAGTAAAGAGGTAAGAATGATCGATAATTTCATGCTAGCACCTTAATAGTTATTATTTTTTGGTGGCTTTAATTTTGTATTATTATTAAATCATACTTGAGGCAAAAAATCATCAGGATATGTCTGAATTTGCTTTTGTTAGATTCTCAGGCTATTGAAATCAATAGCTTGAGGCTTTTGCGAGATACATCTTTACAACTGTCAAGGTGCCAGAAACGCCAGGAAAAGCAGGATTATTTTCGAACTCGCACGGATAAGCGTTTATGTTTCCTGGCGGTTTCAGGCCATTATTATTTAATCGTGCAAAGGATCTCGGCTTACTTGGTTTGTAAAAGTAGTGCCAAAAGATAAATGCCCTGAGCTGTGGCATGAAGATTTGATTTCAAGGGTATATATACCAGACCTTTGCCTCCGAAAGCAATATCTTTGCTGCCAATTTTGAAGAGCGGCTGACTGCCGCTCCATCCGCCATCAGAGCGTTGAGCTAACAGAATTTTCTTCACCCAAACGGGCTTGACGCTGTTGCCTGAGCCAGATTCCATGAGCATTAAAACCCGCTGAATAGTGACATCAACAACACCACGCGGATCCCAGCGAAGTTGTTGGTATATTCTCTGTTGTAGTTGTTCTTTAACAGTCGGTATATCAAAGCTGGTTTTACACTGTTTGTTTTCGAGCATTAACATACCCATCATTTGGTGAGTGACGCAGGCTGGCCGCAGGCGTTGGCTGTTACAAAAATCGGCACGGTTTTGTTCCATGATAGCGGGTTGTTTGGCCAGGTCCTCATCACAGGTTAATCCATAGACGAAATATTGATTGTATTCTGGTAAGTGTTTGATTTTTTCAAACGTTACCGGCACCCAGATGTTTTCGTGAAAAAGCTGTTTCCAGTAGCTATTGCGAAGTCGGGCTTCATGTCGTTTAAGATAAGCCTCTACTAAGGTAATGAGTTGCTTATCATCAGTGATTAAAGACGCTTTTTGGAGCATGCTCCATAAGATTGAATTGGTATCACTCAGGACGGCTTCACGATTTTCGAGCAACCACTCTATGCCAGCATCGTAAGCGCTCTGGATCTCAGTTTGTGCCGGGATGGCTGCCGCTCGATTATTGTCGTAGACACGGTAACCGAGCCATACTGAGATAAAAAGAAAGATGAATAACAAAATTTTCAGTACTCGTTTCATAGGTGTCGTTTTTAAACCTTCGTGTCGTTTGTTTCTAGTGTCAGGCTACGCTGGGCTTACGAGTATAAAGCAAACGCAGCTGATTTTTAACTGCGAGGTAGCTAGTGCTAATCGCACCGGGCTTCGAGGAACCACTATCGATCGCTGATCCGGCCGTCTGGCTGTAAGGATAGTAGTATCGGACAAGGTTGAAGATGCTGGAATGAAGAACGGGCTTGTGAGAGTCTACTGAAGACGGCAGGGTCAGATCAATCAGATTTGCTTATGCTTATTAAACCAGTAGTGATCCTCCCGCTAATGTTGCTCTTTTTCATGGGCCCGATGCGCTTGATTCACCCTGCAAATGACTGGTTATCGATGACGTGTTAGAAACATTTGCCGATTTACAAACAGGCGATGGATGTCGTGGTTCATTTTGAAAAAATGGTCGCCAGTATTTTATTGTCATCACAAATACACATAGTATTCCAGGCTTATTCAAACAAAATTTATTTTTTGAAATGGGTGAATTTGTTTTCAGTGACGATGGCGTCGAGAGGAATATCCCAGGCTTCTTTAATCAGTTCAGGTACTTGCTGAAACTCGTAGGCTAGCCCAATCAGACGTGGCTTTAGGTAGTAGCGTCGACTGGCCAGAAAAGAAAAGCTGCGATCATAATACCCACCCCCCATGCCAAGGCGGTTGCCATGTTTATCGAAGCCGACTAGCGGTGTGAGTACAATATCCAGAGCCTTTGTTGGTATGCGATGACGGTGATTGATAACGGGTTCAGGAATACCCAATCGGTTTTTTGTCATGCGGCTATTGGGCTCGTAGCGAACGAACCAGAGCGTATTTTTTTTAATCGGGCTTAGCACTGGGAGGTAAATTTGCTTATGCATTTTCCAGGCTTTTTCGATAAGCGGTGTCGGGTCAATTTCGCCCTGGACAGGAAGGTAAGCTGCAATGCGTTGACTGTTTAGAAAGAGTGGGCTACGAATAAGCCGCTCGGTTAATTGTTTGGCGGCGAGTTGGCGTTCATGTGTGTTGAGTTGGCGACGCTTGAGGCGTATGCCTTGTCGTAGACTGGATCGGCTACTCATGCTCTATCCGGAAAATAAAAAAGTGCATCCTCCACCTGTGCCGTTGCGATTATTGCCCTTGAACCTGAAAGTCAGGTGGGACTTCGCGCAACCCTTTCAGGCTTTCCGCACGTAGCGGACATGCACACCAGTGTTGCAGCATCAATCCCGAGGCAATAATTAGGCTCAAGGAGATCTTAACCGCTTTCGAACACCGCAGAGGATGCATGACTAAGTATAGCGGCTCAAAGAGGGTTTTGTGTAGTGGATTGAAATAAAAACTTAGAGTTCGAGTTGATTCCCATTGTTCAGGGCCGCATCGACTTTGTCCTGTAAACTTCTGATGCGCGTACTGACCGTATCATGGAAATCATCTTTTTCAGATTTTTGTGAGAGCAGTTCGTGGGTCAGATTAAGCGCGGCCATAACAGCGATACGGTCTGTGCCAACGATCTTTCCCGCATCTCGAATTTCTTTCATTTTGGCGGTCAGATGTTCCGCAGAAGAAAACAGTGCGTCGCGCTCTTCCTCAGGGCAGGCAACCAGATATTCCTTGTCGAGGATATGGATCCTGACAGGTTTTTGGTTGCTCATGCGCCTTGCTCCATGGCTTTCAGACGGTTAATCATGGCTTCTACCCGGTTTCGAGCCAGCTCATTTTTTTCGATGAGTCCAGCGCGCTCTCCGACCAGAGATTCCTGCTGATTGCGCAGCGAGCGGTTTTCCGTTTTCAGGCGGTCAATAGTAGATACCAGTTCCTCCAGACGGCTTTCCAGCTTTTGAAGTTCCTGCTCGGTAATCGATTGTGGCGTAGATTCTGACATATGCTTACTATATTGCTCTATTTGCGCAGGGTCAACGTCACATTTAAATAGAGCTTGCCGGGGTGGGTATGCGATAATCCCTAATTATGGAAAATCAGCACGATTTAAGCTTCGATCATCTCGACCATGTTCTTGCCAGGGCAGGGGCCTCCGCCGACCCTTCAGATAGCCACGGCTTTCTCAGTGGCCTGATTTGCGCGGCGGGTCAGGCGCAACCCGAGCAATGGGAGCAGCAGCTACTGGCGGGGCAGGAGAGCGATAACGCCAAAACGCTGTTACAGGCGCACTACCGCGATGCGTTAACGCGATTGAACAGCGCTGAGCTGGATTTTGAGATTCTCCTCCCACAGGATGAGGAAGACCTGAAATGGCGTACCGATATGCTGGGACAATGGTGCCTGGGCTTCCTCTCCGGTATGGGTGTTGGTGGGCTGCCAGACGCCAATAGTCTTCCTGAAGAGGTCAGCGAGCTTCTGGAAGATCTCACCCAGATTTCCCGTGTCGAGTTTGAAATCGATGACCCTGGCGAGGAAGATGAGGTGGCATTCCAGGAAATTGTGGAATACGTTCGGGTGGGGGTGCTGTACCTCATTGAAGAATTGCAGCCCCTGAAACCCTCGCCCCGCCAGTTACAATAACCAGGATTTTTGATGAACCTGAAAGAATTTAAGCGCCGCCAAAAGACACTCATGCGAATGATAGGCAGTGATTCCATCGCGATTTTGCCAACCAACAGTGAAAAATCACGCAACCGGGATGTCAATTATCCTTTTCGGCCCGACAGCGACTTTCACTATGTAACCGGTTTTTCTGAGCCTGAAGCCGTTGCGGTTTTTGTGCCAGGAAGAAAGCATGGTGAATATATTTTATTCTGCCGTGATCGTGACCTGACGATGGAGACCTGGCATGGTCGCCGTGCGGGGCCTGTGGGTGCAGTGAAGGACTTTGATGCAGACGATGCCTTTCCGGTGAAAGATATTGATGATATTTTGCCTGGACTGATAGAAGGCCGTGAGCGGGTTTTTTACACCATGGGTGCTGCGCCAGAGTTTGATCGCCGAGTAATTAACTGGGTGGGCCAGATTCGCAGTGGATCCCGCACTGGCCAGCGTGCGCCGGATGAATTTGTTTCGCTCGAACATATTTTGCATGATATGCGCCTTTATAAAAGCCGTGAAGAGATTAAGACAATGCGTCATGCTGCAACGGTGTCCTCTGCCGCGCATAAGAAAGCCATGCAAGTGTGCGAGCCAGGCATGATGGAATATGAAATTGAAGCTGAATTTTTGCACGCTTTTCGCAAGGCGGGAGGAGAAGCGGCTTATCCCAGTATTGTTGGTGGAGGGGAAAACGCTTGCATTCTTCACTACACAGAAAATAATGCCGAACTTAATAAGGGGGATTTATTATTGATAGATGCGGGCATGGAGCATCAGTGCTATGCCGCTGATATTACCCGTACCTTTCCGGTCAGTGGGACATTCAGCAAAGCCCAGCGAGAGATTTATCAACTGGTGCTGGATGCACAATTGGCTGCCATCGATGAAGTGTACCCAGGCAATAACTGGAATGCATCCCATGCAGCGGCTGTCAAAGTGTTAACCAAAGGTCTTGTGAAGCTAGGTTTGCTTAAAGGGCGCGTGCCAACATTGATTAAGAATAAGGCTTATCTGAGATTTTACATGCACCGAACAGGCCACTGGCTTGGCATGGATGTGCATGATGTGGGTGATTATAAAGTGGGTGACGAATGGCGTGTTCTGGAGCCGGGCATGGTGCTGACGGTTGAGCCTGGTTTGTATATTCCTGCGGGTAGTAAAGGCGTCGCGAAGAAATGGTGGAGTATTGGTGTGCGCATTGAAGACGATGTGCTGGTCACGCGTTCGGGCCATGACGTGCTCAGCAAGAAAGCCCCCAAAACGATTAACGAAATAGAAACGATAATGGCCGGATGAGCGCGCATATAACCGCCCTGGCGTTTGAACAATAGTAGACCCCCACAAGGTATCAGATGAAGAAGCAGCCACAATCCGAGAAGATAACCGATTACCCGGTCGTGATTTCTGGCGGTGGTCTGGTTGGCGCAAGCCTGGCGGTTGCGCTTGGACAGGCGGGTATTCGGGTTGCAGTGATCGAAGCGCGAGAGCCGGAAACAGCGCGATTGTCTCATTACGACGAACGAACGATCGCGCTCGCGCAAGGGTCACGACATATTCTTTCAGGTTTGGGCATCTGGCCTGCATTAAGTGCGGCAGTTTGCCCGATTAAAACAATCCACGTTTCAGAGCGTGGTCATTTTGGGTTTACGCGGTTACGCCACGACCAGGAAAAGGTTGAGGCCTTAGGTTACGTCGCGCCCGCACATGCCATTGCAGCTGCTTTGCATGAGCGACTTGCTGATCTTGATACGGTCGATTTTCTGGCGCCTGCAGACGTTGTTGACCTGGCGTTCCCAGAAGAGGCAGACCCGCCCGTTATGCTTGATGTCGACGTATCTGGCTATATGGAAAAAATCCGCGCGGAATTGCTTGTTGCCGCTGATGGCGCGCAATCGAGTGTGCGTGATCGCCTGTCAATTGAGACGGCCGAGCATGATTATGGGCAAACGGCGATCGTTACCAATCTAACGCCCGAAAATCCACATAAACATATCGCTTACGAGCGTTTCACCGAAACCGGTCCAATGGCGTTGCTGCCGATGAACGATAACCGTTGTGGCCTGGTTTGGACACTGCCTTCAGAGGCTGTGGACGATGTCCTGGCTCTGGATGATGCGGCTTTTCTGGCGCGCGTGCAGGAGCGTTTTGGGTACCGGCTTGGACGGTTCCTGAAAACCGGCCAGCGCATCTCATTCCCTCTCCGAATGATTAAAGCGTCTGAATCGATTCGGCCGCGGCTTGCGTTGATCGGCAATGCCATGCACACATTACACCCGGTTGCAGGCCAGGGATTCAACCTGGGTCTGCGAGACGTAGCCGCATTGGCGGAAGTCATTGTTGACGCTCGCAAGGCGGGTGAAAATATAGGTGATATTGAGGTGTTGCAACGCTACCAGGATTGGCGGCGACGTGATCAATCACGTGTTTTGAAATTTACTGACGGGCTGGTTCGATTGTTTGCAATGCCTTATCCGCCCCTGCGCTGGCTACGAAATGGTGGCATGGTTGCTATGGATGTTTTACCGCCGGCGAAACGCTGGTTTGGAAAGCTCACCATGGGGCGAGCCGGGCGATTGCCCCGACTGGCACGCGGTTTACGTTTGTGATTGCGGCACAATCCCAGATTATTATCGTTGGCGGCGGCGTTGTTGGTTTAGCGATGGCGGTCGGCCTGGCACGTGAAAATATTTCCGTCGCATTAATCGAAGGGGTTGAGCCTGAAACAGAGTGGCCTGAAGAAAGCGTTGATATGCGCGTCTTTGCCATTACGCGAGCATCGGAGCGATTGTTTAATGCGCTGGATGTTTGGGATGCTATTGTAGAATCAGGCGTCAGTCAGTTTCATGATATGCGTGTCTGGGATGCAGCAGGCAAGGGCAATATCCACTTTGATGCCGCAGAAGTCGGTCAGCCCTGGCTCGGTCATATTATCGAATCGCGCGTGATTTCCCGCGCGTTATTCAAGGCATTGCAATCCTTACCTTCAGCCAGTCTTTACTGCCCATCAACAGTGGCTGCATTTAGTCAGCAGGGCGATGCGCATCAGGTAACGCTGGAGGATGGTACAGAGCTGACCGGAGACTTACTGATTGGCGCTGATGGCAAAGCTTCAAAAGTTCGTGATTATGCAGACATACAGGCACCAGGTGTCAGCTATGACCAGCAGGCACTGGTGTGTATTGTTGAAACAGAATTGCCCCATCAAAAAACGGCATGGCAGCGTTTTTTGCCGACTGGCCCGCTGGCTTTTCTTCCTTTGCGCGATGGGCGTAGTTCCATTGTCTGGTCTGCCACCAGCCAGGAAGCAGAGCGCTTAATAGCTTTAGATAAGGCAGCGTTCTGTATGGAGTTATCCAGGGCGTTTGATTTTCGTCTGGGTGTCGTAATGGATAGCAGCGAACGTATCCTGTTCCCGTTAATCCGGCAACATGCAGGGAGCTATGTAAAACCCGGTCTTGCTTTAGTCGGCGATGCGGCGCATGTCATCCATCCGCTAGCAGGGCAGGGTGTCAATCTTGGCTTAAGTGATGTCCGTGAATTATCACAGGTCATTAAACGCGCGCTGCTCTCCGATAGAAATCCAGGCAGCCTGTCGGTACTTCGTCGCTACGAACGTGCTAGAAAAGGTGATAATCTGATGATGATGTCCGCGATGACAGGATTCAACAATCTTTTCGGATCCCCTGTTTTGCCTGTGCAATTGATTCGTAATCTGGGCCTTGATCTGGTGGACAGAGTAACGCCGGTTAAACATAAGATCATGCGGGAAGCGATGGGGTTTGAATAAGTGGGGTTTTATGAAGCTCACGGAGATTAATATCTACCCGATCAAATCGACTCGACGGATTGCGTTAGAGCACGCAGTGGTCGAGCCGCGTGGACTGATGTTTGATCGCCGCTGGATGTTAATCGACAGTCGTGGAGATTTTATTACTGCCCGGCAGGAACCTATGCTGGCAACGGTTGAAACAGCGTTAAATAATGATTTCTTAACGGTGAGTGGAGGCAATCAGTCTGCGCTACGGATCCCGCTTCACCCTGATGGCAGCAGTATAAAATCTACTATCTGGCAAGACACAGTCAATGCTGTTGTTGTCAGTGAAGCTGCCGATCAATGGTTCTCTGATTTTATCAAACAACCCTGCCGGTTGGTTTGCCTGCCTGATTCTGTCACCCGCCAGGTCGATCAACAATACGGCCAGCCCCAGGATCAGGTTAGCTTTGCCGATGGTTTCCCTTTGCTCCTGATTTCACAAGCCTCACTGGACGATCTTAATGGTCGGCTTGAAGGGCCCGTTTCGATGCGCCGCTTCCGTCCGAATGTTGTCGTTTCCGGTTGCGAGCCATTCGCAGAAGATAACTGGCAACGGATACGCATTGGTGAAGTTGAGTTTGCTGGCGTTAAAGCCTGTTCACGGTGTATTTTTACAACGATTGACCCAGATACCGGAACCAAAGATCCGCGGCAGGAACCCTTGCGGACGTTAGGTACTTATCGGCGACGAGAGAAAGGGGTGTTTTTTGGGTTGAATTTGATACCGATGGGCGCGGGTAATCTTCGCGTTGGCGATCGTGTTAATCTCTGTCATTGACGGTTTTAATCATCTCTCGATGCGGAATATTAGCGTCCATAAAAACCTCACCTCTCTCAACAAAGCCCCGCTTTTTATAGAAATCGATAACCTGTACCTGAGCATGTAGAAAAACGGATTTTAATCCTTGCTTATGCGCAGTCTCTAAAACAAAGCCGAGTAACTGATACCCAATATTTTGATTGCGATAAGCGGATAGAACGGCCATACGGCCGATTTGTCCGTCAGATTTTAATCGGGCCGTTGCTATGGCAAGGTTATCAATAAATGCTAGGAAATGTGTCGCAGTTTCATCATATTCATCCCATTCCAGGCGTTCAGGGACGGATTGCTCCCGAACAAAAACAGTGTGGCGGATATCTTGAAGTTTGTTTTTATCTTTTCCCCAGCTTGCTGTTTTTATTCGCAGTAAATTTGATTTAGTCATGGATAATCAGAGCGCCTTGATGATACAGATCGAGCAAAATCTGTTCCGTTGTGCTGTCAATAATGCTGAATAGTTTTTCGCAGTGAATGTTGCGCTGACATATGTGCTCGGCAAAAGCTTCGGTTACGGCGTAGCTCTTCCCATCAACAAACAACAA
>JAZGER010000123.1:0-8821 GCA_036478835.1 Gammaproteobacteria bacterium
GCTTTATATAGTAAATCTTTTAATGGTGCAGTGAATAGATCTTCATTAGCAGTCAGGAAACTGAGCGAGCATACTTTCTCATCGGAACTGATGATGTCTTACCTGGGTTGTTCAGATCGTCCGTAAAAGAGGTCGGTGACAACTGAGGCACATTCGCATCAAACCCGTTTCATGTTAATCTTCTTCAACGGTTCAGGACGAACTTATAAGCGAAAGGAATCGCTATGCCAAGAAAACCTCGACTCTATCTTCCCGGCGTGCCATGTCACGTCATACAACGCGGGAACAATCGGGCAGCCTGTTTTTTCGATCAACAAGCCTGGACAAAACAGATTGGCTAATTCCTGACGCGCTGCAAATGTGCTTCGTCTATCAACATGGCTGCCACACTATTTGCGAGTATGCGATGAATTTTCAACGCGATGTGACTGTGCTGCTTTTCAAGCTGGGCCAGCTGCTTGCCCGTAAACTCAAAAACCGTTGTATCGCCTTCTGCAATTGCATCAGCAGATCGCGCCTTGCCAGAATAAATTGCCATTTCTCCTACGACCATACCGGGCTTCAACACCCGCAGACGAATCTTTTCGTCTCCACGAATTTGCTGGATGGCTACCTGCCCCTGGTCAACTATGTAAAAACTATTCTCATTCCTGCCTGTACGTGTAATGTAATCGCCACTCTTGAATTTACGTAGTTGTAAATGTGCGTCTACTATTTTGACTTCTTCGGCAGTTAACTCTGCCTGAGACAATAAAATAGCCAGGCCCGAAGTATTATCGGTATCGTTATTCCAGTTGTGGAGAAGAGCATTCTCTGCTGCTTCAAGTGCTTGATCGGCCGTAGCGTAATACAAACTGGTATCTTGCTCCTGGTTAAGCGCGTTAAAAACCAGATTCTTATTGGCTGCAGGAATGTTTGACAGCCACAGTGTAATATTCTGTCGCTTCAGATACCGCTGCACTCTTGCTAATCCCATGACCGCTGAATAGTCCACATTCGTAACCGCTTTGAAATCAAGCACCAGTGTTTCAAGACCCTGTCTTGTTGCGCATAGGTAGAGGTAATACTTATCACCATAATTGACATTAATGTTGCGGGGATATCCTGCGCACTACCAAAGCTACCAGGATAACTGCTCAATAGAGCAATGATGACAATGGATATAACCGTACCTGTCAGCAACACTCCGATACCTTGTACAAGATAAGGTGACAGGCTTTGCGACAGAAGAAGTGCAGCAAATGCCAGGACAAAGGTAATCTGCAGCGCAGCTACAATTGCACCTGCTATCACAGAAGGAATAATTTTCTGTATAGAGAGCGTTTGACCCATCGAAGCCTCCACTCGCGATAATAGTTCTCGCTACTGGTAATGAGGACTATTGAAAATTACTATTAGTTAACCTCTGATGAGCAGGGGTCAGATTGGCCTCTTGATTTGTAAAAGGCATAAGATTCCTGAACCAAATAACCAGACACTTGCCGGTATGGGTACTGAAGTCAGCGATAGGTTTACATTATCCAGTCCAGGATATGCAGAGCCTGATACGTCACCAAATGGCTTAAATAAAAGAAATGGCAGAGTGTCTGCGTTACCTGGTGCTGTAAAAACCAATGAAGAGAATTCCCAACTATCTGAATCAGTGGTCGGCCCTATACTGCCAAGCAATGTACCCGCATTGATGTCACCCATAGTATCGGCTGTTAAATAAAGCTCGTAGCCACCCATATTGTCCAGGTCAGAACGTTTTGCTTGAATTAAATATGAAGAAAACGTATAGCTCTGCCCTACAATCAGTGGGTCTGATAGCAGTTGACCAAAACGTTCGTCTGCGAGCGACCAGCCTGCAACCCAGCGGATACCATCAAAAGCCGTTACTCCATTAAAATTACCAAAACCAGACGGTGAGAGACCATAGGAACCGTCGTTACTATAAGTATCTGGCGTACTGTTTGTTGCTGTCCATTCGCTCGGCATTTTACCCTGGCCACTGCTCATATCAGGTACATTTTCAAAACTGGCGTTGCGAATGAGATTCGCATTGACGCTGGTGACGTATGCTGTAAACAATGTTGCGATAATTATTTTGGCTATCATCATATTCTCCTGATTTTATCGATTAAAAATCACATTCAATAGAAATGAATACGGTCTTTTGTAAATAAATCGAGTCTGGCTCCATTGATAAAACTGGGTAATATTTATTCCCTCCGTCCCGGTTTTTTTGTCCCGGTTTTTCGGGGGCTACGCCCCCAGACCCCCCAAATAATCAAAACATCAACTACCGGCCGCCACGCACCGCACGTACACGATCGCCGCTACTCTTACCGTTGAAGTCGACGAAGCCATTGAAGAAGTTAACGACCCACGCGCCACCCGGAAAGCTGGCGCCAGACGTAGACGACCAGTAGAAGGCCGCCGCATTCGGCGCAAAAATAGGGTCGATAATGCAGGGACTGATCGAACCAAGAGGTTCGCAGCGAATCGTTTGCAGCTCCGCACTGGTCGGCAAGCGCCAGTCACTGTAGCCGCCTAATTGTTCGGAAGATGCAGCACCGGCGTCGACACCGTTCAGCCGGTCCAGGAAATCCGTGAAGGCCGTGCCGTTCGCTGAGGTGCCGCTAGATGTCCAGGTGTAGCGGTTATCCACATCACGCGGGTTGTTGAGATCTTCTACCCCGTCTTCGGCATCTTTCTGCTCCCACATCAACCCGGTTTGATGATCACAGATGGTCCCGTCGCCGTTATCCACAAAACGTTGTGGCGAGGTCGATGGGCACACCAGCAGGGCCGCAACCAGTGCGTCAACTTGTTGCTGTAACCCGGCAATTGAAGGACGGGCAGCCTGAAGTGAGGGTGCGGTGAGAAACAGGAATAGACAGGTGCTGAGTAGTTTGCTTTTCATGGGCGTTCTCCTTTGTTTTTACTGGTTAGTTATTCATGTTGATGTTCAATTTGTAGGAGCGGCTTTAGCCGCGATGGCCGGTGACATTGTTCTTCGCGGCTGAAGCCGCTCCTACAGATTTTTCCACTAGTCGGGTTTGTCTGGTGCGTTTGCTAAAGGCGATCAGGCCGGTTAGCCCTGAACCGAATAACCAGAAAGCTGCCGGAACAGGTACGGCTGAGGTCGTGACGATGTCGTCTATGTTGTAGAGAAATGACCCGCTTGAATTCGGTGTAAAAACATTCGCACTCGTAAAGGGCGCGCTGTCATCAATAATACCCAGGAAGAAAACCAGCGAACCATCATTCAAGGTCTGCTGAATAGCATCGACATCCAGTAAGGCTATTGTGTTACCCGCGCTCAGCTGGATATCATCATCGAAAAAACTGGTGCCCGGGATTTCAGCGGTAATTATCGAAAAACCAATCGCGTTACTGGCGGCAAAGTCCATGCTGAAATCATCATCATCCAGTAACAAATCTGAACCATCCGTCCCCAGGAACTGGCTGCCGGAGGTGGTTTCGAATGGACCACCGCCACCGAATTGGTTGCCGTCGGTCACGGCCATCGATGTACCGCCAAAGTCGTAGTGAAAAGTGATGCCGCCGAGGGCGCTGCCCGTGGGAATTAAAGTGCTCGCTGCGGTGCTGTCAAAGTCCAGTGTGTTGGCGGTGCCACTCAGTGCCGCCAGAAAAGCGGCCTGGTCGGTATAGGTGGTGGTTACGGCACGGGCGGTTCCACTGCACAGGGTGAGTACAAGACTAGTGCCGAGAATATTTTTCAGTAATACTTTGTTCATTATTGTTTACTCCAGCTTGTATTGTCAGGTTGATTCCTTATTCAGTTCGGGCTGTTCTCCAGGTGTTTCTGTTGCCTTGATCCCGGTATAGTCGAGCAGTATGTTCAGCAGCTCTTCGCGGTTGTGAAACCGGCGCTTTTCTGATTGCCCGACCCGTTTCACAATGCCCCAGGGTTGTTCGTTGTTGTCAGCATGTCCATAGATCCTGACAAGCAGACTCTGTATTCCGGTCATGTGTACTGATACTCCCGACGCGTACAGCGTATGGGTGTTATTGCTTTGATGGCGGAATGTTAAAAGAGCGTGGGGGACAGATAGGGGACAGCTGTGAAAATGATTAATGGCCGTCTTTTATGGCCTGTGTGATTTGTTGTGTTTTGCGGGAGGGCAGGATACCGAATTCCTGTTCGAATACGGTTTTGCAGCGGTCATAAACGTGCAAGGCTTCAGCGGGCAGATCGAGTTGCCGGTAACAGAGAATGATTTGCTGGTAGAAGGCTTCGGTCAAACTTTCTACACTCAAGCCGGTTTCATAGCAATCGATGGCCTGTTGCCATTGGCCATCGGTTTGGTAGCGCTGGCCTTGTTGCAGGACGGCCTGTAAATAGGTGTTACGCAGTTGTTCACGCAGTTGCATGGCCCAGGCGGTGTCTTCGTCTTGCAGGAAGGGGTCTGCATAGAGACGGATAATGTCTTGTGGGTCTGAGTTTTGACTGGATGGCTCCAGCAAGGCATGTGCATCTGTCCAGCAATAATCCCGGTTCAGACTCAGCCTGCCTTCTTTCAATGGCAGGGTTTCTTCATGTTGCAGAAATTTACGCAAGCGCCGCAGGGTGGTTTTAAAGGATTCAAAGGCATCATCACCTTCGGCTTCCGGCCAGAGAATATCGGCCAGTTTGCTGGCTTTTATGTGTTGACCGCCCAATGCAATCAGGACTTTAAGCAGCTCAAGCGGTTTAGCCGGAGACTTCTTGCCGATGGTTAATGGTTTACCAGCGATTTCTATGCGCAGTTCGCCCAGGGTATAGATCCGTACAGGCCAGGGCCAGTGTTCGAGTGCCTGTTCTCCGGGATTCGGCGTCAATCCGCGTTGACTGATGATGCGGCGTACGTAGGTGGTGTGTATATCGGCTTTCAGTGCAACTGCACACAAGGTGCTCATGATTTGGGGTCGCCACCACCAGCAGACCATGCGGCTTGCTCCACTGCCAGCGTCCAGGGCAATCTCAAGTGCTTTCAGGGCCTGATCTTGCCGCCCCTCTTTCAGAAGGATATAGGCCTTGAACAGCGACATATCAAAGAGCAGATAAGGTATTTTATCCGCATGGGCAATGTCTTCTACCTGTTGCAATGTGCTCAGCGCTTGTTTGGCGCGGCCCTGCTCAAACTGGACGATAGCGAGACCGGTAAGTTGCGTTCCCCGGACAAATCTTAGGCCAGCCTGGTCGGCAAGTTCTGCTGCCTGCTGGAGTGCTTCATGTGCCTGGCTTAAATCACCTTCGTTCCAGGCAATGGATCCGGACAGTTGATGAGCGATCACTTCATTCATGGTTTGCCCTGGAATAATTAAGGGTAAAAGATGTTGAAGATTATTTCGCGCAGCTTGCAGCCGACCTGCGGAAGCGTTAGAAAATCCTGCATGAAAATGAATCAACGGATCCATAATATGCACGCCTGTCTCGTTGGAAACCTGCAAAGCTTTTTCAGAAGCCTTGATTGCACCGTCTGTTTCTGCGCGATTCCATAAATAGCAACATTCACAGATGTAAAACCAGATCTTTCCAAACGAGCTGGCATTTTTACCAGTCAGGCCAGGGCGCATTTGCTCTAGCAATAACGAGGCTTTACTGAGCTCACCCTTCCAGAAGCGAATAAAATAGCAACTCTGGAGAATGATGACCTGCATAAAAGGGTCTGGCGTGTGCGGCAAAATGGCCTCACTGCGGGCTAACCATTTGTTTAGATTGGGATGGCCTGAGCGCCGGAAAAAATAGCCTGTGGTCATTGCATTGGCAATGCGGGATTCTATGTCTGGCGGTATATCGGGTGGCGGTGGTTCCAGCAATGGCTCCAGATTATCCAGCCAGATATCCATCTTATGGAAATCATCCCAGAGTATTGGGAAGGTTTCGATAATGCTGCAGCAAGCCAGGATAGCGCCCAGTTTTTCATCTTGTTTGGTAAATATGGCATAGGCTTGTTCGAGTGTTGTACGTGCTGCCAATGGATCTTGAATCAACTTTCCTGTGCCTAGCCAGAATAGCAGCCAGGGTGCTTGTTCAAGCATTGGAGATGGTAGTTGTGAGATCCACTCAATCAGCGTTTTGAATCGACCTTGCTGGAGTAGCGCCGGGGCTTGCTGACAGATAAGCCGTGCGCTTTCTCCAAATTGCCCAGACGTAGTGTATAGCTCAAAGGCTGCTTCAAGGTAATTTTCAGTTTCCAGTAATCCGGCAGCTTTTAGTTTGATGCTGGCAAGTTTTTTGCTATCAAAATGTTGTTCGGCCTGTTCCAATAAAAATACCCGGAACAGAGGGTGCAGCCGGTAGGTGGTTTTTTCCTGTTCGTGCCGATAGGTAAAAAAATATCCTTCTGCGAGCTTGTTCAGGATGCGGCCGGCGAATTTTTCGCCGGTTAATGCAATCGCGCTGGCTTCGCTGATAAAAGGCATGACGGCGAGCTGCAACAGGATGTGGCGGTTTTCAGTTTCGATATTATTGAAAACTTCTTCAGCAAAGTAGTCGAACAGGGTTTGTAATGATGCATCGGGCAGTCGTTGCTTTGCTGGCAGCGTTTTGGCATTGGCTAAAAGGATTAGTCCCGCCATCCAGCCATTGCTAAGCAAAAACATATCATCCAGTAGTTTTGTTTCAAGTGGCTGCTTGCTGTGGATTTGCGCGATCTGGTGGGCTTCTTCCCTGTTCAACTGTAATGCATCGTCATCAATTCGAGTGAAATGCTGGCTAGCCTGTAATCTGGCAAAAGGTGCAGGTGGCGGTTGACGGCTGGTAATCAAAAAAGTCATTTCTTTGGGGAGCGCTTCAAGTGCTGCACAAAGGATAGTGTGCAGAATCGAATCCTGTGTAACCCGTTCATAGTTATCAAACACAAGGATACTGGACGGTTTTAACCAACTAAAAACCTGTTCAAAAAAACGGCGGGTAAAGGTGGGTATGCCCATTTGATATTCGGGTGTCAGCAATGGGAGTGATTTTCGCCGTCTTGGTGCAGCATTTTTGGCGGCCATAGCCATGTAATGGAAGAAGCTGGCGGGGTCGTTATCGTCCTCATCGATGCGGTACCAGAGGCAGGGTTTGTTGCGTGTTGACAGGTAGTTAGCCGCCAATGCCGTTTTACCGCCGCCTGCCGCGCCGGATAGCCAGATCAATTTGGCGTTACTGGCGTCATCCAGTGTATTGAACAGGCGTTCACGGGGGTAGATGTTCCCCAGTTGAGGTACTTGTACTTTGGCGATGTGTTGAACTGCCTGGGTCATGTTCTTTGTACCTGCCCGCTGCCTGGCTTTATATTGTTTTACCAGATATAGCTGACCATAAAATGCAACGACATCATATGCAAGGTCTCTTTGCTTTTGGCGCCGAAGGGGAGTTGCTGGTTAGTGTAGTTTTGCGATGTTTTTAGTTGATATTCAAGCGCGGTTCCCGCTTTCCAGTGAGGGGTTAATTGATAAGATAAACCGGTGGTTATGTGATATTTGGCAATAGCTGCAAGTAGCGGGTTGATGGTGTTTGCGGGTACTGGATTACGGCCATAGTTAAATCCACCCCGCAGCGTTAGCCTGTCATTCCAGTCATAGGCAGCACCTAGCGCAACTACGTATTGATCCCGCCAGTTAAGATTCATGCTTTGCTCCAGCACCGGAGGGGCTGTAGCGTTGTCAGGATCTTTGAGTTTAAGTGATGAACGTTTAACCGCATCTGACCAGTTGATCCAGTTGAGTTCTGCTGCCAGTAATAGCTTGTTTGTCACCTGCCAGGCTGCGCCAATTCCCAGTTCCTCAGGCTGATCGATGCCGCTAGCACTTGCATTACGGTATCTAACTTTGTCCAGGCCTATAGCCGATAGATTTACGTTAGCGTGCCCATCTTTTAATTTCAGTGTTACTTTACTGGTGTACGTCAGGCCTAGCGTCAAGGATTTTCCAGGTTTGTACATTACCCCGGCTTTGATTCCCGGCCGCAGGGTTGAGGCATCTTTCAGGTGAAATCCAAAGAAGGGAGGTAAGGTATTGCCGGGATCTGTAAAAGAGGTATCTGGAAAGACTTCCTGTTCCAGAGTGGATCGGGTAAGTAGCAACGACAGTCCCAAAGATAACTTGTCGTTCACTGCATAGGCCAGACCCGGGATGATGCGTGCAATCGCGAATGTCACCCCCAGGTCGTCACGTGTGCCAAAGGCGGTATTCAGGTTTCTGAATTTGTTACCTGCGCCGCCCTGAGCAAACAGGCCAAAACCTGCAGTAAGCGATTTACTAAAGCGTTTTACGTAACCGAGATCTGCCAGATAAGCATGTTTATTAGAGGTCTTTGTATTCTCGTTAAAGGCATCGTTGTGGCTATAATCGAAGGCATAGGCAACCGCCGCATATTGATCCAGTCTGCTGTGTTCAATTTGAGCAAGTCCCGCAGGGTTGATATTGAGAGCGAAAGTATCACGGGCCACTGCTATATCGGCACCTGCCATTGCCATGGATTCCGTACCAAAACCCAAAAGATTTAGACCGTTTGTTGCTAATACAGATTTAACAGGCAGGAACGCCAGAATGATGAACGGGATAATCCTGATTATTTTAGAACCCATGGAATAGCAGCTTATTTTTATTGGCTATTAGATTGAGTATATACTGGAATTGTCTGTAGAAAATAGCCAGGTAATATTAACTATGCATTACGGTAATAATAACTGTGATATTCCCCCCACGGCAGGCGTGTAAGGAGAACAACGATGGCGAAATATAAAAGGATTAAAAATACTCAGGCTGATGTTCCCGATAGCCGGGACTGGATATACCAGTCAGCCCTCATCAAAATTTCAGAATTCATCGACCCTGTTGTCCA
>JAZGER010000124.1:0-10898 GCA_036478835.1 Gammaproteobacteria bacterium
ACGATCAAGGAAGAAATGAACACCCAGGCAAAGATTGACCCCAGGCCTAAGAGCTGCGCTTTTAAAGTCGCATCAGGGTTGGTCAGTGGCACAGCCAGTAGTCCCCACATACCCACAACACCGTGAACAGAGATCGCGCCCACTGGATCATCGATTCTCAGCTTGTCAAAGAAGACAATAGAGAAGACGACTAACATGCCACCGAAGGCACCGATCAATGTGGCTACGCCAGGTGCGGGTGTGAGTGGCTCTGCTGTGATAGCGACAAGACCTGCAAGCGCACCATTTAATGCCATGGTTAAATCCGCTTTACCAAACATCAAACGCGCAGTGACCAACGCCGCAATAACACCACCTGCTGCTGCCATATTGGTATTGACGAACACCAGAGCAACGGCATTGGCTTCACCGACGTCGGTAATTTTAAGCTCTGAACCGCCGTTGAACCCAAACCAGCCTAACCAGAGGATAAAGGTACCCAGGGTTGCTAGCGGAAGATTCGACCCCGGAATCGGAGTGACCTTTCCGTCAGCCCCATACTTACCTTTACGTGGACCGAGCAATAACACGCCAGCTAACGCGGCTGCAGCACCGGCCATGTGAACAATACCGGAGCCTGCAAAGTCGTTGAATCCTTTGGCGTCAAGGAAACCACCGCCCCACTTCCAGTAGCCTTCCAGCGGGTAAATGAAACCGGTAAAGGCGATGGCGAATGCTAGAAATGCCCACAACTTCATTCGCTCAGCAACAGCACCTGATACCACTGACATGGCGGTTGCAACGAACACAACCTGGAAAAAGAAGTCAGAAAGGCCTGAGTAGTATGTGTCTCCACCACTGGCAAGAACGGTAGCCGCATCGTTATCTGCTTTACCCAGGATACTGCCAAAGATGGGCATGAAGCCGCCTTCACCTGAGCCCGGATACATAATTGCATAGCCACACAACATATACATAATACAGGCGATCGCAAACAGGGAGATATTCTTGGTTAGGATTTCAACAACACTTTTCGATCTAACCAACCCTGCTTCCAGCATAGAAAATCCAGCCGCCATCCACATAACCAGCGCGCCAGACATAAGAAAATAAAATGTATCCAGAGCATAAGCCAACTCTGTCACACTACCCGCTACTTTTGTTATTTCTTCCACGATAAGTCCTCCTATAAAGCCTCAGGACCGGATTCGCCGGTGCGTATACGAATGGCCTGTTCAATATTGGAGACGAAAATCTTGCCGTCGCCAATCTTGCCGGAATTTGCCGCTTTGCTAATTGCTTCAAGCGCCTGTTCCAGAAGGTCGTCATTAACTGCTGCTTCCAGTTTCACTTTGGGTAAAAAATCGACCACATACTCAGCGCCACGATAGAGCTCAGTATGGCCTTTTTGCCGACCGAAGCCCTTGACTTCAGTGACGGTGACACCCTGAACACCAATCTCGGATAATGACTCACGTACATCATCGAGTTTGAAGGGTTTGATTATTGCTGTAATTAATTTCATTTTTGTCTCCTGTTATAACTCTCAGCCTGTTTACTAAGTAGCCCGTAGTGGATTAAGCGCAGCGAATCCACAGGAAAAAAGGCAGGCTGAGGGCTCTTCGTGGATCCGCTACGCTCGACCCACCCTACATTTAGAAGCGCTTAAAATTCTTTGCTCCAACCGATCCAGACATTAGGGCCATCATCATTGATAGTGGCGTTATCTTCGTCGGCATTTGTGAATTCCATATTGACTGACATAGAACCAAAATCACCCACATCTTTTCCAAGAGAGGCTGCAAAATGGCCATAGCTTTCTGTGTCATCCTGGATTTCTTCGTTAAAATCATAATAACCAAGTGTCAGTCCGAGGCTAAGATCGCTCATTGGGAATTCTGCACCGATTGAATAATAAACATCGCCGGTATCAAAAGGCGCGTCATCGGTTTCACCCCAGGCTGTGTAGGCGATGTTTGCGCTAAACATGCCCATTGCCAGGCCCACATAAATTTCTGCATAATCATACTCATTACCGTCGCCACCAGAATCCGGGTACCAGTAATAAAGGACGCCTGCGTCATAACCCAAACCGCCCGCCGTTTCACCGCCGTAGCCGCCGTAGAGGTCAACTTCAGTGCCACCACCAAAATCTATATTTGATAACCAGGTACCTGCATAAGTACCCGAGTCATTGGCAACATCAAATCCACCCTGGATTGCTGCATTGCTACTCTGACTGATTCCACGGAACAGGTAATCACTCACTGCGGCGATATTGCCCGTCACTTCTGCCTGTGCCAAACCGGTCGCAAGCACCAGCGCACCACCCAACAGGGATTGTTTAAAATGTTTCATTATGTATTTCTCCTCAGTTAAATTATGTCTCATCAAATTCATTAACCCCGTCTCAGGGCGTCTACGCCCGTAGTAGTGCAGAGACTGTGCCAATAGAATAATTTTCTTAATTATCAATAATATATGCCATTCATACCCCCTTAAGCAGCTTCCATGCGCACTGTGTCAGGGCATACAAGCCCTAAACACTCACCCATACGCACTACTTTGGTGCGCTGATAGCAGCACTGGCACTTTGCGTTTATCTTGGTTACTGTCCCGTTATGGTTGAATCGAATTTTATTGAAGATATTGTCAAACGCCTAAGCCGCTCGATGTCATCGTCAGATCAAAGCACCGCTTCAGACACAGAGAAAAATTTCCGGTCAGTTTTGCAGGCAGCACTGGCAAAACTGGATCTGGTAACGCGCGACGAATTTGATATTCAAACACGCTTACTGGAGCGCACCCGCGAGAAACTGGAACGGCTTGAAAGCGAGATGACTGAACTTGAAGGTAAGAATTAAACGGTTTTTATCACTATGAGACCTTTGCACAAGACAAACACAAGAAACTAGAACCGCCAAGGCGCAAAGCCGCCAAGAGGGCATAAGAGATTTTTCGCACGAAGCGCGAAAACAAGTCTGTTTTCCTGGCCGGTTATAAATCTCACCACCACAAACTAACACTGGTTAAGGATAACCAGCTGAAAAAAGGATGGATCCATGACACTTGCTGTTGTCTATAGCCGCGCCCAACTGGGTGTAAAAGCACCTCTCGTTACCGTCGAAGTTCAGTTATCTAATGGTCTCCCCTCTTTGTCCATTGTCGGCCTGCCGGAAACCGCTGTGCGCGAAAGCAAGGATCGGGTGCGCTGCGCCTTACTGCATAGTGGCTTTGAGTTTCCTGCCCGTCGCATCACGATCAACCTCGCGCCTGCTGACCTGCCAAAAGAAGGTGGTCGTTTCGATTTACCGATTGCACTCGGCGTTCTCATCGCCACAGGGCAACTGCAATGTGAAGACATCGACCTCTATGAATTTATTGGCGAACTTGGGCTTGATGGCAGCATCCGGCCTGTGCGGGGTGTCTTGCCCGCCAGTCTACAGGCGAGTAAAGCTGACAGGATCATGATTTGCCCCGATGCCTGTGCTGCCGAAGCGGGTCTGATACACCCTAAAACAGTTTATGTTGCAACGCATCTGTTGAAACTCTGCGCGCATCTTTCAGGTAAAGGGACGCTCTCCTGTGCAACCCCGGCAACACCACCCCACGCCGCGAATATCGAGCAGGATATGAATCGGGTGCGTGGTCAATACCAGGCGCGCAGGGCACTGGAAATTGCTGCCGCAGGTGGCCACAATCTATTGTTTATTGGTCCACCCGGTACAGGCAAAACCTTACTCGCAAGTTGCTTGCCAGGTATTCTCCCGCCGTTAACGCAAACTGAAGCGATAGATACCGCCGCTATTTTATCCATCAGCAACCAGGAATTTATTTCTACACTGTGGCAGCAACGACCCTTCAGAGCACCTCACCACACCGCCTCAGCCGTCGCACTCGTTGGTGGCGGAAAAAATGCGCTGCCGGGTGAAATTTCGCTCGCGCATAATGGTGTTTTATTTCTCGACGAATTACCTGAATATCAGCGCAGCGTCCTGGATGTTTTACGCGAGCCACTGGAAACGGGTGAAATCATCATCAGCCGGGCCGCGCGACAGTCCGAATACCCGGCACGGTTTCAGTTGATTGCTGCCATGAACCCCTGTAAATGTGGGCACTATGGCAATCCCAACGGTCAGTGCCGCTGCACCTCTGAACAAGTGCAGAATTACCGCAACCGAATTTCAGGGCCGTTACTAGACAGGATTGACCTGCACGTCGAAGTGCCTGCCATGTCATTTGATGAACTCGACGGACCCAAAGGCGAGTGCAGTGAAGATATCCGGCAGCGCGTTATCATGGCCAGAGAGCAACAGCTTGAGCGTATCGACACCACCAACGCGCAAATGCATATCGATCACATCGAACAACATTGCACCTTGCTACCGGACGACCGTGAGCTTTTGAAAACAGTGCTGAGCCGTTTCAATATTTCAGCTCGCGCATATCACCGCATTCTCAAAGTTGCCCGCACGATTGCTGACCTTGATCGTGCCAGCACGATTAATCGACAGCATTTAACAGAAGCAATTTCGCTCCGCTGTATGGATCGCACGCACCAATAAACCGGTCTCTGTTCAGGCTTAGCTCTCATTCCTGAAATGTCAATCTGTTCAGCTCACTCAGGTTTGTATACTATCCACTCACGCTAACAAATAACCTGCCCGACGGATGTAGCCAACGTGCAAAACCTGAACTCTCCACAACGCGCCGCCGTGCGTGAAACCGACGTGCCTTTACTGGTGCTGGCGGGCGCGGGCAGTGGAAAGACGCGTGTAATTACCTTCAAGATAGCCTATTTAATTAATAAGATTGGCCTTAATCCACGCAAGATTATGGCCGTTACTTTTACCAATAAAGCTGCGCGTGAAATGCGCGAGCGAGTATCTAAACTGGGTAACACTGAAAACACCAAAGGCTTAACGGTTTCTACCTTTCACACTCTGGGGATGAATTTTTTGCGCCGTGAAGCAGCCCATCTCGACTACAAACCCGCCTTTTCGATCTTTGATAGCGCAGACAGTCAGCATCTGGTTGATGAACTGGTGCGCAAAAGTCCGGTTGCTTTTAAAACCGATGCCTTACGTTGGCAAGTTTCCAGTCTGAAAAATGATTTGACGACGCCGGAAGAAGCCGTCTCGCAGGCAAATTCTGATTTTGAATTATCTGCTGCTCTGCTGTACAACGAATATCAGCGATACCTTCACGCCTACAATGCTTTTGATTTTGATGACCTGATTTTGCAACCGGCGCTACTACTCAAAAACAATCCTGAGGTGCGTGAACGCTGGCAAAATAAAATCCAGCACTTATTACTGGATGAGTATCAAGATACCAACCTGGCGCAATATGAGATGGTCCGGCACCTGGTGGGTCCGACCACGCCCTTTACGGCTGTAGGTGATGACGACCAGTCAATTTATACCTGGCGCGGTGCAAACCCGGAAAACCTGCTGAAACTGCAAGAGGATTTCCCCCGTCTAAAAGTCATCAAGCTGGAACAAAACTACCGCTCGTCAGGGTGCATACTGAAATGTGCGAATCAGCTGATCAGCAACAATCCACACGTATTTGAAAAAAAGCTCTGGAGTGAGCTGGGTTACGGCAGTCAAATTAAAGTTCTGGGCTGTCGTGACGCCGATCATGAAGCAGAACGCGTGGTCTCCGATATACTCCACCACCGCTTTACCTACGGAACAAATTATGACCAGTTTGCCATTCTTTATCGTGGCAATCACCAGTCCCGATCCTTTGAAAAGGCCTTGCGCGAACACAGCATAAATTACCATCTAAGTGGTGGCAGTTCGTTTTTTGATTATGCCGAAGTCAAGGACATCATGGCTTATCTTCGTATCCTGGTGAACCCGGACGATGACCGAGCTTTCCTGCGAATCGTCAACACACCACGTCGCGAAATCGGTGTGGCGACGCTCGAAAAGCTGGGCACATTTGCCTCCGAACGTGAAATGAGTTTACTGGCCGCCTGCTTCGAAGCTGATCTGGAAGCACGCGTCAGTAAACGCGCCGCGAGTCGACTGGCGCCCTTTGCTCAGTGGATTGTTAGCCTCGCCGATCAGGGCGAACGCGGCGATCCGATCAGTGCCGTTAACCAGATGCTGGTCGATATTCAGTACCGGGAATGGATTGAAGAGAATGCCAAAGAGCCGATTGAAGCTGAGCGTCGTCTGCAAAATATCGATGACCTGCTAGGGTGGATTACACGGATTGCTGATCGCAAGGGTGACGATGCGGGCTTAAGCGTTATCGTTAATCATATTAGCCTGCTGGACAGACTGGATAGAGACGACGATTCAGCGACCGATTGTGTTCGGCTGAGTACGATGCATGCGGCCAAGGGTCTGGAGTTTCCACATGTGTTCATCGTCGGTATGGAAGAAAAATTGCTACCTCATCGCGCCAGTATTGAAGAAGACAATATCGAAGAAGAACGAAGGCTGGCGTATGTTGGTATGACTCGCGCACAGAAAACATTAACTCTCAGCTACGCAAGAAAACGCAAGCGGGCAGGCGAATGGATGAGCTGTGAACCGAGTCGATTCCTGACCGAACTCCCCGCTGAAGATATTGAATGGGATCGCCAGGGGAGCAATGCAAAACCTGAAGAGCGTAAACAACGCGGTCAAGCGCATCTGTCTAACCTGCGAGGCTTACTATCGTAAATATGGCCACGGAATACACCGAAAACACGGAAAATATTTTTTTAGTGTCGTCTAAATAAATAGACCTGGAACCTTTTCTCGATACAGCCTATAGCCGCCAGAGGAAAGACTGTATCGAAACTTCTTGCGGATAATTTTTATCTCTTCCCGAGTGCAAGATGCAAGCCCTGAATTGATCAAAGAGTTTCTCAGCTGTAAATTATTCCGTGCTTTCGGTCTACTCCGTGGCTATAAACAAGCTCGGTACAACCAGCCATTCATTTGTCTTTGCAAAAAAAACCACCCGAAGGTGGTTTTTCAGAGAGTGCGTAATACTACAAACCGCTCTCAGTCAACATATGCTGAATTGCGGCTTTAAGCTCATCATCTGAACAGGCGGCACACGTCCCTTTCGGAGGCATCGCATTGATCCCACTAATCGCCGTCGCCAACAATCCGTCCATGCCCTTGGCTGCACGTGCAGACCAACCCGCTGTATCACCCGTTTTAGGCGCTCCAGCCACACCGGTGCTATGACAAGCAAGGCAATGTGCCGTATAAACAGCATCGCCCGACCGCGGGCCAGAGGCGGCGGCCGTGGTAGCTGCCACTGCGGCCACAGCGCCAATATTCACCTGACCGACCGGTTTAATATTTTCCAGAATCTTCGTCTGAGCACGCTCATTGACGCGACCACCCTCATCATCGTCATCACTAGTAACGGTTGATGCGGCAAAATAGAACCCAATCGCGATCACCGCCAGAATGCCCAATACAACCATAATCGTATTTATCACTGACTTGTCTTCTTCTGTACTCACATCCGACCCCTGATATTGAAATGAATTTCGGCGATTATATCGGCTAAGCTCCCGACTTGAAACTAATTACCACTTATATAGCCGAATTCAGCCAGATCATCTTCCTAACCCTGCTTCAACCCTGACATCTTGGCAGCCAAGCCTGTATCATGACGCCTGTCTCGCGCCCGTAGCTCAGTTGGATAGAGTATCGGTTTCCGAAACCGGGGGTCACAGGTTCGAATCCTGTCGGGCGCGCCATTTTTCATGAACTACTTTCGCACCATCCTCACCTGAACGCCACACAAGAAATAATGCTGGTACGACTGTCGACGTTGTTGCGCCATATATTTCTGATCGTTATGTCAAATACTTGTTTTTAAAAACAGGTATTAAAAATCAGGAAATATTCACGCCGTCTATTTTTTCGAACGCGCCTTGCTAATGACTTCGAGAGAGTCTCTGTGTAACGGTATGCCTGACTCGTTTTATCCTGATCATGCATCAAGAAATTGCTCTGACGCTTTCAATATCAACCATCCAGCTGGAAACGAATGGGGATATCTATCCATGAGCTAATGGTTTTTCTGTTCTGTTGTGCTGGCATAAAACGCCAGTCGCGCACGGCTTTTAAGGCAGCGTTATCGAGCAGCGATGACCCACTGGATTTTTTTATAATTAACTCACCCGCCACACCACTTTCAAGAACGTTGACATGGATGAGTACATTACCTTCTATCCCCATTTTACGGGCACGCCGAGGGTATTTAGGGGATGGATTGTGAAGATAGCTGATTTTTTGCAACACGACAGATGATTCAATGACTGATTCATCTGTTGGCTCTAAATTTAACGCTACTGTTTTACTGGACTCTGATGGCAGTAGAACTTCTGATTCATCAATAATGCGTTTATCAGTGGGTAAATTCTTTTTCTGTAGATTAGCAGTTACGGTTGCGTTTGCTATTTTCGGTTTCTTTTTTGCAGTCATTTTTTTCTGTAATTTTATAACCGCTGATTCAACCTCATCTGATGGTTTATTTTTAAGATTGACAGGGTTTTTTTTCGAAAGATCTGTTCGGGACGTTACTTCAGAAATAGCGATATGCAAAGGAAGATGGGAAGTGCTAGTCGCATTGTTAAAGCGCGTGAATGCGAAAAAAATAGCGTGCAGAAAAACGCTGATGAAAATAGCTAACATCAATTTCTTCGGGACAGATTTTTCAACCGCATCAAACGAATCGCAGCCGCTTGTTTTTTTCAGCATGGAGTCATTATAATAATTTGCTGGATGTATTACGAGGCCTTTACACGAACAGGAATTGTGTTCTCTGGCAAGAAAAACGCACGAAATGAGGGGCCTCACAGTCATAAATAACCAATTGAGTAAATTTTTCCCAGCAATAGGCGCTTTAGTGGCACCGTTAGAGGGCAACAGAATAATCGTGAAAAAATCTCATATTATCACTAGTGTCTTCCGCTAGCGGGAACCCTGAATCACCCAGGCGCCTAACTTCCTGCCCAGTTAGTCTTTCCACTGAAAAGCGTTCTTAATCAACGTGTCATTAAATACCACATCAGACTCACCCAGCGTTCCTGCATTTTCTCTGGTTAAATTTTTAAAATCAAAAAGACTGGCATCCAGCATATGCGATGGGCTGATCCGCTGCATCGAGCGAAAAATATTTAGTAGACGTCCAGGCTGTTGCAACTCCCATGCGTCCAGCATCGCTTTAATCGCCTGGCGTTGAAGGTTTTCCTGCGAGCCACAAAGATTACAGGGAATAATAGGGAACGCCATCTCACTGGCATAGGCTTTTATATCCTGTTCACGGCAGTAGGCTAACGGACGAATAACGATATTTTGTTTATCATCACTGACCAGTTTGGGCGGCATGCTTTTCATCCGTGCACCATAAAACATATTCAGAAACAGGGTTTCTACCATGTCATTCATATGGTGGCCCAGTGCGACTTTAGTCGCTCCGAGTTCTTTAGCTGTTCGGTAAAGAATGCCCCGTCGTAACCGCGAGCACAGCGAGCAGGTGGTTTTTCCTTCAGGTATTTTTTCTGTAACAATACGGTAGGTATCTTGTTCGACGATGCGGTATTCAATAGCCAACTTGCTAAGATAGGCGGGCAGCACCGCCTCTGGAAAACCCGGTTGTTTCTGATCCAGATTGACGGCAATTAACTCGAAGTTGATGGGTGCATGGCGCTGAAGATGTCTTAACATTTCCAGCATCGTATAACTGTCCGCACCACCCGATAAACACACCATCACCCGGTCACCGGCTTCGATCATATTATAATCAGCAATCGCTTCCCCAGTGCGGCGAGCCAGTCGCTTATGCAATTTTTTTGCAGTGTCTGTTTTCATTTCTTTCTCTAGATCAAGGCCTGGTTGGTTACTCGCAGCCAGGCGTATCCCATAAACTCGAAAAGTGTGTGTAAAATGAGCCAATAGTATCAGGCTCGGTCGGTCTAGCAGGAATGAACAAACAAAGACTTGAATTTTCCGGCCAGACACCCAATATCAATCATACTGAAAAAAGGATGGCTAATCATGAGCGATTCACCTTATATATTTGATGTCACTGCAGACAACTTTGAAGACGTCGTACTCACGGGTTCGATGCAGTGCCCCGTCATCGTGGATTTCTGGGCTGACTGGTGCCAACCCTGCCAGTCACTTATGCCGATACTGTCGAAACTGGCTGACGAATATCAGGGCAAGTTTATTCTGGCGAAAGTGAATGCCGACCAAAACCAGGAGCTGACCGCTCAATTTGCCGTCCGCAGCTTACCCACCATTAAGCTATTCAAGGGTGGCCAGCCAGTGGATGAATTCATGGGGGCGCTTCCTGAAAGTGAGATTCGTCGCTTTCTCGAGCCACATATGGAACAGGCGCCAGGTGATACGCGCGACACGGCCATCGCCGCTTTTAATGCGGGAAATACGAATGAAGCCATACGGTTACTTGAAGAAGCGTTGCAGCTTAACCCTGGAAAAACCGCTATCGTTGTTGATCTCGCCAATATTTTGGCCCAGTCAGGTGATATCGAAAAAGCAAAAACGCTATTAAGTGGTCTACCTGCCGACGAACAGGCACAACCGGATGTTGCGTCATTATTAGCAAAGCTGTCGTTTGCCAGTGATATTACTGATTTACCTGATCCAGAAGTATTACGCGTGGCTGCGGAGCAGGGTGATTTGAAAGCCATGTCCCAACTTGTGACCTTCTCTATCGCGAATGACGACTATCAGAGCGCGCTTGATCTTTCGTTAAACATTATGAAAAAAGATCGTGGTTTTGAAGAGGATCTGGGTCGAAAAACACTACTAAAAATATTCGACATGATGGGGAGCCACCCACTGGTCGATGAATACCGGAGAAAGATGGCAAGCGTTTTATATTGATGGCCTTCACCCTTAATCCGGGTTGCTTTATAAATTGCG
>JAZGER010000125.1:0-11815 GCA_036478835.1 Gammaproteobacteria bacterium
AATTTTGCCGGTTTATGGCTGATGTCGAGCAGGACGTGTGCAATACCCCGGCGTTTCATTTCGTTATCTATTGCGCGGGCAACAATGTCGCGTGGTGCCAGCTCTCCGCGTTCATCGTAACGCTGCATGAAAGGGCGACCATTGGGTAGCAGGAGTTTTCCACCTTCACCGCGTACGGCCTCGGTAATTAAAAAAGATTTAGCCTGCGGGTGGTACAGGCAGGTTGGGTGAAACTGGTTGAACTCCATATTGGCAATACGACATCCAGCGCGCCAGGCCATAGCGATACCATCACCGGTGGATGTATCCGGGTTGCTGGTATACATATACACTTTGCTGGCCCCGCCGGTCGCCAGAATGACAAAACGGGAGCGGAAGACTTCAACACAGTCTTGCCTGCGGTCGAGGACATAGGCGCCGAAGCAGCGCTTGCCTTCCTTTTTCAGGTGTTTACTGGTGATTAGGTCAACAGCAATATGGTGTTCAAACAGATCAATATTTTTTTGTTGTTTGACTTCGGCGACGAGGCTGGTTTCCAGTGCCTTGCCGGTGGCGTCAGCGGCATGGATGACCCGGCGGTGTTGGTGGCCACCTTCACGCGTGAGGTGGTAATCCTTTTTATTATCGGTACGCGTGAAGGGGACGCCCAGTTCAACGAGCCACTGGATTGCTTCAGCTCCGTTTTCTACGGCAAAACGGACAGCGTCCAGGTTGCAGAGGCCAGCACCGGCATCCATTGTATCGGCGATGTGAGAGGGTATGGAGTCCTCTTTGTCCAGAACCGCAGAAATTCCACCCTGTGCGTAAAAGGTATTGCCTTCCTGGACGGGCCCTTTGGATAAGACACCAATTCTGAGCTTCCGAGGTAGCTTGAGAGCCAGCCCAAGGCCTGCGGCTCCGCTGCCAATGATTAGAACATCGTACTTATGTTGGGTATGCATGCTTGTCGTCGCTTGTCATAATCGGTAATCTAGTGCCGATGTGAGTAAATTGTGCCTGGTCAACCCTTACTTTACCGTAATAGTGCGACTCAGGTGAACTATCCAGGTAGCGGTGGGTCCTAAACCCCATGAATGCTGCTTTGAAAATGAAGGGGACGGCCCAGATGGGCGAACGCAAGCTCGATGCAGAACTAGTCCGTCGTGTACAGGACGGAGATAAGTCTGCGTTTGACATCCTGGTACGTAAGTACGAGCACAAGCTGGCCAACGTGATTGGCCGGTACATTCGCGATCATAGCGAAGTGCTCGATGTTTCCCAGGAGGCCTTTATCAAGGCGTATCGCGCGCTCCCCAACTTTCGGGGGGATAGCGCGTTTTATACCTGGCTTTACCGCATTGCCATCAATACCGCCAAGAATTATCTGGTGGCTTCAGGTCGTCGCCCCCCACGCGATGATATCGAAGCGAGTGAAGCGGAACAATATGACGGTGCCAGCAGTCTTAAGGAATACGCAACGCCTGAACGGATACTCATGAAAAATGAGCTGGAAGCGACCATTCAGTCAGCGATAGAGCATTTGCCGGAAGATTTGCGTACTGCCATTATATTACGTGAGCTTGAAGGCTTCACTTATGAGGAAATTGCCGAAACAATGGAATGCCCTATTGGAACAGTCAGGTCCCGGATCTTCCGGGCACGTGAAGCGATTGATACTCGAATCAGGCCACTGATCGATGAAAGAGATGCAGGTTAAGACTATGAGCGACGACAAAATTAAAGAACAGCTGTCCGCATTGATGGATGATGAACTCGATGATCTGGAACACCCTTTATTGCTGGGGCGTTTACAACGAGACGATAAATTGCGGGCTGATCTTGGTCGATATGAGTTGATCGGTGAAGTGATGCGCAACGGCGCTGATCAAATCTCTGAAACAAGTATTGCGGCTCGTGTCAGCGAAGCGCTAGAAAAAGAAACAATTATTGACAATGTGCCGACTTATCCGAGTGATGCTGTCGCAGAAACCTCATCGGCTTCTTTCTGGAAGCCGATGACGGGCTTTGCTCTTGCAGCTTCGGCTGCAGTCGTTTTAGTTATGTCTATGCAAAATTTTGATAATGGGTCTGACAAGCCTGTGCTGACGGCAGATATCCTGAAGAAGCCTGAAGCCGCTGCTGTATCTAGTTTAATGGCGAGCGATGAGCCTCTATGGGATCGAATAGAGCCCCGTGTAGACCGTAGGCTGAGCGGTTATCTGGTTAATCATAATGAATACGCTGCGGGCAATGGAATGAGTCGTGCCATCCCTTATGTCAGGGTTGTTGGTTTCGAAGGCGACCGGTGAAACGCTTCATTTTATTTTTCTCTTTCATCGTCCTGTTTTCTGGGTTGATCCATGCGACAACTCAGATGGATGCACGTAGCTGGGTTGAGAAAGTGCCGCTTGCTGTTCAGTCGATGAATTACAAAGGCACCTTTATTTACCAGCGTAATGACAAGACAGATGCGATGAGTATTACCCATGCTTTTGATGAGCGTGGCGAAAGGGAGCGCCTGTTTTCACTGAGTGGACCGAAGCGCGAAGTGATTCGAAACAACCAAATGGTTACCTGTGTGCTCGGCGACAAGCAGTCGGTTGTGCTCAACAAGCGTCTCCCGCGTGAATCATTTCTAACCAGTTTTCCAAAAGATGTCTCAAACCTGGAAGAAAATTACCGTTTCGAGCTGGGTGGGGAGGCGCGTGTTGCTGGCCATCCCTGCCAGCAGGTCATCATTAAACCGCGAGACGACTACCGTTATGGTCGACGGCTGTGTATCGAAAAAGAGACCTTTATGCTTCTGCAGACTGAAGTAACTGACGACAAAGGTGAGGTGATTGAAAAAGTCATGTTCACCGATATCATTTTCCCGGAATCCGTCAATGAAAAAGATCTTCGCCCTGTCTATCAGGATACGGGATTTAAGTGGATACGCGAACGGGGGCTATCGTTATTCGGCAAGAAAAAACCGAAGAAAAATCCTTATGAGCACTGGGTTTTCACTGATATGCCAGCAGGGTTTGCACGTACAACGCATCGTTGGCATAACCTGACAGAAGCAAATCAACCCGTTGAACACTGGGTGTATAGCGATGGTTTTGCTAACGTCTCTTTATATATCGAAAAAGCAAAACCCAATGATGAAGAATATGCAGGCATGTCGCGACGAGGTGCGCTTAATGCATTTGGCACCATGATTAATGGGTACCACATAACTGCGCTGGGTGAAGTGCCACTGAAAACACTGGAAGCTTTTGGGCGCGCTGTTAAGTATGTGCCCTGAGAGATAACAGTATGCTTGAAGAAAAAGCACAGGTTGTCCGTGTTGAAAATAATCGTACCTGGGTAAAGACGCAGCGAGAGTCCAGCTGTTCCAGTTGCGCAGTTAACAAAGGGTGCGGTACGTCAGTTTTAAGCAAGGTAATAGGGGCTCGACAAACAGAAATCGAAGTGCTGACTAATGATAATTATAAATTGGGTGATCACGTGGTCATTGGTATCGATGAAAGCGCCCTTGTCAAAGGGTCATTGGCCGTTTATCTATTGCCTTTGCTGACATTATTCATCGGCGCGTTTGTCGGCAACTGGATGGCCAATATTGGACTAACGGTTAATAGCGATTTATCTGCAATTGTTTGTGGGGCTGTTGGTTTTATGAGTGGTCTGTTCTGGCTGAAGCGGTTTACTCGACGCATTCAATCGGATAAAACATATCAGCCGGTAATACTTTCGAGAACTATTTCCAGTTTTTAGTTTCTAAGTCACAGGTTTTTAATCAGAGCTTACTTTAAGTACGACTATGTACTATCAGGAGTCTATATGCACGTTCGAATAAAACACTTTCTTTCCATCGCTATTTTTCTTTCTTCCATGGCAGGCGCTGCACTCGTGCATGCACTACAACTTCCGGATTTTACAGACCTGATTGAAAGGGTCAGTCCATCAGTGGTGAATATCAGCACGACTCAGAAGGCGAAATCTAATTTCACCATGCCGGAAGGTATTGAGATACCTGAAATGCCTGATGGGGCACCGTTAAATGAGTTATTTAAACATTTCTTTGGTGAGCAAGGTCAGGGTGGTCGCCCAATCGAGCGTGAAGCAACGGCGTTGGGCTCAGGTTTTATCGTCTCCAAAGATGGCTATATTATTACTAACAACCACGTTGTTAAAGATGCAGACGAAGTTATTGTACGCTTAGCAGACCGTAGAGAACTTAAGGCTGAAGTGATTGGTACGGATGCACGAAGTGATATCGCCTTATTGAAAGTGAAAGCTGATAATCTACCCGTCGCGGATATTGGTGTATCAGAGAAACTTAAGGTTGGCGAGTGGGTGCTAGCTATCGGCTCGCCATTTGGATTTGATCGCTCTGCAACCGCAGGGATTGTGAGTGCAACTGGGCGAGCATTACCTCGTGAAAATTATGTGCCATTTATCCAGACTGATGTAGCAATCAATCCGGGTAACTCAGGAGGTCCATTGTTTGATCTGGACGGAAAAGTTGTGGGTGTTAACTCGCAGATATATAGCCGCACAGGGGGTTATATGGGCTTGTCATTTTCAATTCCCATCGATGATGCGATGAATGTTGTTGAGCAATTGAAGTCCCAGGGTAAGGTAAGTCGTGGGTGGCTAGGTGTTCTCATTCAAGATGTGACTCTGGAATTGGCTGAGTCATTTGGCATGAAGAAACCTCATGGTGCACTCATAGCAAAAGTGCTACCAGACAGTCCGGCTGCAAATTCAGATTTTGAAATTGGCGACGTTGTTGTTGAATTCAATGGAAAGGAGATCGAGCGGTCATCTGCATTGCCGCCGATTGTTGGCCGGACACTGGTCGGTAAAGAGGTTCCAGTCAAGGTGATGCGTAATGGTAAGCTGAAGAAGCTGACGATTACACTGGGCGAATTGCCTGATCAGAATGCTAAAGTGGCTAAAGTGAGTAGTAGCAAAGTCATAACAAATAACCGGCTGGGTGTTCAGGTCGGAGATTTGACGGATGAGCAACGTAGCGATCTGGAGCTTGAAGGTGGGGTTCTGGTAGAAGATGTTTCCGATGGTGCGGGGTCTGAGGCAGGGCTGCATGCAGGCGATGTCATCATGCGTATCAACAATAAAGCTGTCAAAGATGTGAAAAGCTTTGAAACAACAGTCAAGGGCTTACCCGCTGGAAAATCTATCGCCATACTGGTACAGCGACAAGGCGGCCCTATCTTTCTGGCTTTGAAAACGCCCGAATAATAAATTACTTATTTTTAGACGCTCATAAGCCTCGTTTTTGCGGGGCTTTTTGTTAAAACCAGAAACACGATACCTGGTTCGTGTAAGGTCTTTATTGAGAGGGAGTTATGCCAGAATTAACGTTATACAGCCGCTCTGGATGTCATCTTTGTGAAGATATGCACCAACAGCTTGTGGCTTACCAGGAGACGTTGGGGTTTAGGCTGAAAGTACTTGATATCGATGCGGATTCTGCTTTGGTTGCCAAATATGGCGAGCTTGTCCCGGTCTTAAAATTAAAAGAGAGAGAGGTTTGTCATTATTTTCTTGATCTTGACGCGTTAAAGACTTGTTTGGCAACTTGCTGAGTCGTGTATACTTGCGGCTTTATAATTTTGCTCGGTAATTCCCATTGATTAATCACACTGTTGCAATAACAGATGCTCGCCTCAGGTGCGCAATTGATGACTGACCTGTCTCATATCCGGAATTTTTCCATTATTGCTCATATCGACCATGGCAAATCGACGCTGGCTGATCGCTTTATCCAGCAATGTGGTGGTCTCAGCGAGCGCGAAATGGAATCTCAGGTTCTGGACTCTATGGATCTGGAGCGTGAACGTGGGATCACAATTAAAGCGCAGTGTGTTTCGCTACCGTACCTGGCAAAAGATGGCCAGGAATATACATTGAATTTTATTGATACGCCGGGTCACGTCGATTTCTCTTACGAAGTATCGCGTTCACTTTCGGCCTGTGAAGGTGCGTTGCTTGTGGTCGATGCCGCACAGGGTGTTGAGGCGCAGAGTGTCGCCAATTGCTATACGGCTATCGAGCAGGGTCTCGAAGTCCTGCCTGTCTTGAACAAGATTGATTTGCCTTCTGCAGAGCCTGATCGGGTGAAGCTGGAAATCGAAGAAATTATTGGTATTGAAGCGAGTGACGCACTGGAAGTCAGCGCCAAGTCAGGTATTGGAATCATTGAATTACTTGAACGGCTTGTGCGTGATATTCCCTCGCCGCAAGGTGATGCAGACGCCCCCTTGCAGGCACTTATTATTGACTCCTGGTTTGATAACTATGTGGGTGTTATTTCTCTGGTGCGCGTTGTTCATGGGACACTGCGTAGTCGTCAGAAAGTACGCGTTATGTCGACGGGTCGAGACTTTCAGGTTGAAAAGGTCGGCGTTTTTTCTCCTCGGCGTGAAGAGCGCCCGAACTTGTCTGCTGGTGATGTCGGTTTTGTTATTGCCGGCATAAAAGATATTGAAGGTGCGCCTGTCGGTGATACCTTAACATTAACGGATCGACCTGCTGCAGAGGTTTTGCCAGGTTTTCAGCGTGTGCAGCCTAAAGTATTTGCTGGCATGTTCCCGCTGGAAGCGGATACCTACGAAGATTTCAGGGAGGCGCTGCAAAAATTGAGCCTCAATGATGCTTCATTGCATTTTGAACCGGAAACGTCGCAGGCCTTAGGCTTTGGTTTTCGGATTGGCTTTCTCGGTATGCTGCACATGGAAATCATTCAGGAGCGCCTGGAGAGGGAATACGATCTGGATTTGATCACCACGGCGCCGACGGTTGTTTACCAGGTGTTGTCGACCAAAAATGAAGTGTTGGAAATTGATAACCCGGCAAGCCTGCCACCCGTCAATCACATTGAAGAAATTCGTGAGCCCATTATTCTGGCAAACCTGTTAGTTCCCCAGGATTATCTCGGCGCTGTTATTGGGCTATGTGTGGAAAAACGCGGTGTTCAGCGCAATATGCAATACCTTGGAAATCAGGTGTCACTTAGCTATGAATTGCCTTTAAGTGAAGTTGTGCTTGATTTTTTTGATCGGCTGAAATCTGTCAGCCGGGGTTTCGCATCTTTTGATTACAGTTTCGAGCGTTTTCAGGCTGCAGGGCTGGTTAAGCTTGAGGTGTTGATTAATGGTGAAAAGGTTGATGCCCTGTCAGTTATCGTGCACCGTGATATTGCCCAGCGGAGAGGGCGTGATCTGGCAGATAGAATGCGAGAAATTATTCCCAGACAGATGTTTGATGTTGCAATCCAGGCAGCGATTGGCAACCAGATTATTGCCAGAACAACCGTTAAGGCATTACGTAAAAATGTAACAGCAAAATGTTACGGTGGTGATATTTCACGTAAGCGCAAGTTGCTGGAAAAGCAAAAAGCGGGTAAACGAAGAATGAAGCAATTTGGTAAAGTTGAAATACCGCAGGAGGCATTTCTTGCCGTCCTGCAGGTTAGCAAAAAATAAGGAATAGATATGAACTTTGATTTTCCAACCATACTCGTCTCAGCCACCTTTATCACGGGTGTTATCTGGGCGATGGATGCGTATTTCTGGGCACCGCAGAGAAAACAACTGTCAGCAGACGCCATCGATAATGGGAAAAAACCTCAAGAAGCGCAGATGCTTAGTAAGGAGCCGGTTATTGTCGAATACGCGAAATCATTTTTCCCGGTCATTCTTGCTGTCCTTGTGCTGCGCTCGTTTCTGGTTGAACCCTTCAGGATTCCGTCAGGATCTATGATGCCAACATTGCTTGCAGGCGATTTTATTCTGGTAAATAAATTTGCTTATGGTATTCGTTTGCCGGTGATCAATAAAAAAATCATCAATATTGATGATCCAGAAACGGGAGATGTTGCCGTATTCCGTTACCCAAAAGATCCAGGTGTTGACTATATAAAACGTATTATTGGTTTGCCTGGCGATCGCATCCAGTACAGAAATAAAGTGTTGACGGTTAATGGCAAGCAAGTTGCCCAGATACCCGCGGGAACTTATATTGGTGAGGGTTCTGCGATGAGTATGTCGGGTGCGTCAGTGCGCGAGGAGATGCTGGGTAATGTTAACCACCAGGTGTTAGTCATACCTAAAAGAGGGGGTAAGGGGGCCGATCTTACTGTACCCGAGGGACATTATTTTGTGATGGGAGATAACAGGGACAACAGTAATGATAGCCGTTACTGGGGCACAGTCCCTGACGAAAATCTGGTGGGAAAGGCATTTATGGTCTGGATGAATTATGATGGCGCTGGTAGCGGCGTTACCTGGAATCGTATTGGGAATTCAATCAAATAATTTTCGGAGTAGTGATGATGTTTAATCCAAAGCAACAGCAAGGCATGACCATGATTGGCTGGATTATTGTACTTGGCCTGATCGCATTTTTTGTCACAGTGGCGCTCAGATTGGTGCCTGTTTATATGGAGTATTCAAAGGTTGCTTCTGTGCTGGATGCTACAGCAACAGAAACCGGTATTGCATCGAAAGGTAAAAAGGAAATTCTTTTGCTGCTTGGTAAACGGTTCCGAATTAATGATGTTAAAACTGTCTCTGCCAAGGATGTTAAAATTTCAAAAAACGGTCCGAAGTTAGATTTTCATCTGGCTTATGAGCGGCGGGAACCCTTTATCGGCAATGTGGATATTATTGCCAGCTTTGATAAAACAGTTACCAGTAATTAGTTTTATGTCAACGATAGACAGGGCATTGGTCGATGCACTGCAATATCAATTCAACGATAAAGAGCTGCTGAAAGTAGCGTTGACTCACCGAAGTGCGAGTAACAAAAATAATGAGCGTCTGGAATTTCTCGGTGATTCTGTACTGGGCTTTGTTATTACTGAAACCCTTTTTACTCAGTTTCCAGAGGCGAGTGAAGGCGACCTCAGTCGCCTGCGGGCTAATCTGGTTAACCGACAGTCTTTGGCGGTTTTTGCCCGCTCCATGCAGCTGGGTGATTATTTGACTCTCGGTGCGGGTGAGCTGAAAAGCGGCGGCTTTAGACGTGAATCCATTCTGGCAGATACAATGGAAGCCATCATGGGTGCTATATTACTGGATAGCAGTTTTGACCAATGCCGAAAATCCATTCTTTTTTTATACGAAGAGCGATTGGCGCATATGCCATCCGTTGATGAAATCAAAGACCCCAAAACACGGTTGCAGGAATACCTGCAAGGGCATAAATATGATTTACCGTCTTATGAGGTTCTTTCAGTCACGGGAAAGTCGCATAATCAGCAGTTTATTGTGCAATGCCAGGTTGTAGTGCTAGGTAAGGATACCAAAGGAACCGGTGGCAGTCGTCGTAAAGCTGAGCAACAGGCTGCAGTGGAAATGCTGTCGCTGCTAAAGGTGAAAACAGGTGCCTGATTCAAGTTTCAAGTGTGGTTATGTCGCCCTCGTCGGCCGGCCAAATGTCGGGAAGTCGACATTAATGAATCGCCTGCTGGGTCAGAAAATCAGTATTACTTCACGGCGCCCACAGACAACTCGTCACCGGATTCTGGGAATAAAAACTGAAGCAGATTATCAGATTGTCTATGTAGATACACCGGGAATACATTCTGAGACGCCCCGTGCGATGAATCGTTATCTTAATAAAGCAGCGTTGGAAACGCTGCATGATGTGGATGTTATTGTACTACTGGTAGAAGATGTTCGCTGGTTACCTGATGATCAATGGGTGCTGGAAAAACTTCAGACAATCAAGAGCCCGGTTATTCTTGCGCTTAACAAAATTGACCGTCTGGATAACCGGGAGTCATTGTTGCCGCAGATCAAAGCGCTGTCAGAAAAAATGCATTTTTCGGATGTAATCCCATTGTCTGCTCGACGTGGTGAGAATGTCGAGGTGCTCGAAAAATCGCTTACCCGTTTATTGCCTGAATCTGTGCCATTTTTTCCGGAAGATCAAATTACCGATCGTAGTGAGCGATTTCTTGCTGCAGAAATGGTGCGGGAAAAACTTTTTCGGAAACTCGGTAAAGAAATTCCCTATGGCTTAACTGTTGAAATCGAACATTTTAAGCATGAGGGGAAAACGCTGCATATTCATGCCTTGATTCTTATCGAAAAATCCAGTCAAAAACCTATTGTTATCGGTAATAAGGGGAAGCTGCTTAAAGAAGTTGGTTCTGAGGCGCGCAAAGATATGCAGCAGATGTTTGATGTTAAAGTTTTTCTGAATCTCTGGGTCAAGGTCAAGGAAGGCTGGGCTGATGATGAGCGGGCCCTGCAAAGTTTGGGTTACCACAACGATTTATAGCGGCATCTATGACCACGACACAGCGGGTTGAACAGCACGCAGGTTTCATTCTGCACCAATACCCTTACCGTGACTCCAGTGTTTTACTGGAGGTGTTTACTCAGCAGTATGGGAAGCTGGGTTTAATTGCTCGAGGTGCAAGGTCGTCAAGGTCAAAAATACGAGCAGATCTCCAGCCCTTTCGTGAGTTGCGCTTATCATGGCTGCAGCGGGGTGACCTCGGAACGCTGACTCAGGTAGAGTCAAGCCATGTTCTAAAGCTACCCTCCGGTGATAGATTATTTAGTGCTTACTATGTTAATGAACTGTTAATGCGATTGCTGATCCGGCATGACCCGCATCCCGCTTTGTACGAAAATTATCTCGCGACCTTAGAACAACTGTTTAGCGATGCCTCTATGGAAATCCAGCTCAGAAAATTTGAAAAAATCCTGCTTGACGCGTTGGGCTATGGCTTGATCCTTGATGTGGATGTGGAGACGGGGGAAACGTTACTGCCAGATAAGTGCTACGAATATCATCTGGAGCACGGACCCGTTGAAACAACACTAAAAACATTCACCGGGCTGGTGTTTCCCGGTAGCAGCCTGCTTGCAATAGCGCAGGGAGATTTTCAGACTGCATCAGTTTTGCCTGATGCTAAACGTCTGATGCGAACGATCTTAAGATTTTATCTTGGCGACCAGCCTCTGAAAACCCGAGGTATGTTTCGGCAGATGAAGTAAGTTTATTCTACTTAACATAGATTCTTTTGCGGGCTTCGTTAATAAATTAAGAAAATCAATTAGATAGGCAATGCCTCAGTTGAAGCACGCCAGCCGTATGAATGTGATAAACTGTTAAGCTTTTGAAAAGTCGTTAAATTAACCGATTCATATCGGTTAGAGGATGAGGTTATGGGTGGTTTCTTAATAGGGTTGCTATTTTATGGTGGCTGCTTAGTGGGGGTGATTGTTAATTCGCCGCAGGTTTACGCAGAGCAAAAAGTATTGCCTCGTATAGCTGATCTGGTGCCGCAGTTTTCGTTTTCTACTGGGGCTGCGCAACCGATTATTGAATACACACTGAATCATGCCATGCTTGCTGAGCAAGATTCTACTCCTTTGCTGCAGGTTTTCGGTAATGGTCTGGTCAAGGTGCATTATCCGGTTTATATGAAAAAAGCGGGAGATTACGAGCAAATGCTTACGCCCGATGAATTGAAAAATTTGCTGGCATCACTTTCAGATAATGGTTTGATGGAATTTAATCCTGAAGCGGTGCGTCATTACAAAAAACAGACGGATCAGCAGCAACGCTTATCCGGCGGTGCTTTGTATAATATCTCTGATACGACGGAAACAAATATAACGATTCGGCTTGATGCGTATCAGAGAAATAAATTCTCCGGGAAAGTAACCAATATGCTCCGCCAGTTTAGCTGGAAAAATCTGGAGCATGATGCCCGTCGATATCCACAATCGAGTGATATTCAAGGCGCATTATCGGGTGAGAAACGCTTGCGACAATTGATGAACCACCCACAACTGCGAAGGGTGAA
>JAZGER010000126.1:0-8902 GCA_036478835.1 Gammaproteobacteria bacterium
GCGGGTTTAGGTACCCGATTCCTTCCAGCGACCAAAGCGGTTGCCAAAGAAATGTTACCGGTTGTTGATAAGCCATTGATCCAGTATGCGGCAGAAGAGGCCGTGTCAGCGGGTATCGAAGAACTGATCTTTGTGACCAGTAGCAGCAAGCGATCTATCGAAGATCACTTTGACAAAAATTACGAGCTGGAATCCGAGCTTGAAAAGAAACAAAAAACCGAATTACTTGAACTGACTCGCAATGTTGTACCCAAAGGCGTGACCTGTGTTTTTGTGCGACAGCCAGAAGCGCTGGGCCTGGGCCATGCGGTATTGTGTGCTCGCCCTGTGGTGGGTGATGAGCCTTTTGCGGTTATCCTGGCAGATGACCTGATTGACGGTGGGAGAACCTCCTGCATGGCACAAATGGTTAACCAGTTTGAGTACAACCGATGCAGCGTGTTGGGGATTGAAGAAGTCCCGAAAGATGAGACCTACAAATACGGTGTTATTAAGCCTTCCAATGTAAAAAAGCAGCTGTACAGCGTCGACGGGATCATCGAAAAGCCCTCACCCGAAGCAGCCCCCTCGAACCTGGCGGTCGTCGGCCGTTACATACTGACGCCACGCATTTTCGAATTGCTGGAAAAGACAGGACGAGGCGCGGGCAACGAAATCCAGCTGACCGATGCTATTGCCACCTTGCTAAATGAAGAGCAGGTATTAGGCTATCAGTTTGACGGTATCCGCTATGATTGTGGCAGCAAGCTGGGCTACCTGAAAGCGACAGTGGAGTATGCTTTGCAGCATGAGGAATTGAAAAGTGATTTCCGTGCATTTCTTGAGCAACGCTCCAGAGCTGAATCGGAAAAGGTAGCGCCTATACGTGCTGTAGATTACACATAAGTTCCTGGTTTTTGCATAAAGCCTCAGTGATTACACTGAGGCTTTATGCTTTCTCAGGCCGCAATAATAAGCTGTTCTCGAGAACGGTTAGCCCACATCGAAGCAGCAAGGGCGTGAGCCTCATCATAGTTGGCAGCTTTTTTAAGGAGCTGAAGTGCAATTGCCGCCGTGCTAATAACGGCCGCTTCACCATACTCATTTTCTATGTTGCCGTGCCATAGTTTAACGAGTTCCTGAGTATCCATCGCATCATCTTTTACATGACGGCGAGCAAATAAAGCAGGCAACTCTTCCTCTTCAAGCTGACCATTTCTTACCCGCTGAACAAGACAGGGAATATCCGGGTTGCGTTCAATTTCACCGCCTTCACCTTTAATAACGGCAACATTGGCATCACCGAGTAATTGAGCGGCCTCCTGATGAACCGGTCGGTAACCCGGATGGAAAATGCCCTGCATAATATAATCAGCATTGAATGGGTTAATGCTTCTGGCAACGGTATGAACTGGGGAGCGCAAACCCATCAGCGGCCGTAGTTCGATAATGTCATGCATGCCTGGGCATAAATGCTCCAGGTCAAGATAGGCGAAATGTGTAGATTTCATCTGTTCGCAAGCCTGTTCCAGGCTAGTGCAGGGTGGGATACCCAGATCATTCAATACGTCACTGGTATAGATTCTTCCATTGGTATGGCCGCTGGCGCCGTGCATGAAAACGGTAATGTCATTTTGAGCCAGCAGCAACGTGGACAGAATGAACCATGGCAGATGCCTGCGTTTTCCGGCATAGGAAGACCAGTCAAGGTCAACTATCGGCGCATTACTGGGGATACTCACCGACTCTCGGGTTGCCCGAACAAAGCCGGCGACTTCATCCGGTGTTTCTTCCTTGACACGCATTAGCATCAAAAAAGCACCGAGCTGAACAGGCTCAACTTCGCCCTTTAAAATCATGCTCATAGACTCAAAGGCTTCCGCTTCGGTCAGTGGTCTGGAACCATTTTTACCTTTGCCCAGAATGCGAACATACTCAGCAAAGGGATGCTCAACATAGGATGTAGTTTGTGCCATGAAACACCTTAAAAGTGGGGGTCAATTTGATTGATCGTAGGATAAGACTGTTGGGCGTTATTTTCGCACCATCATGATCAGGAAGAACATAAAACCAATAACGCCGGCTATTGGTAATAAGGCCGCCATCCAGTCTTCGCTGGTTCCTTTCGGACCATTTTTTATTTGATCTCGGGCTGCAGGCCAGATTCTAAACACCATAAACCCCAATACCAGGGCTAATGAGATCTTCATCCAGAGAGGTAAGTCCATTGTTCAGTTATTTACAATGCCGCTCCGGGAGGAGCGGCTATAAAAACTAATCATCGCCGCCACCAAATGCCATAAGCAGATGCAGCATGCTTGCGAACAGGTTGTAAATATTCAGATAGAGAGAAACCGTGGCGCGCACATAATTGGTCTCACCGCCATTCACAATACGGCTGGTATCAAACAGAATCATGCCACTCATCACCAGCATGATCAGCGCTGAAACACCCAGCGATAGAGCAGGAATATGAATAAAGATACTAGCGATAATGGCGACCAGCGCAACAATCAGGCCGCTGAACAACATGCCACCCATAAAGCTGAAATCACGGCGTGTGGTTAATGCGTAGCCGGAAAGTCCGAGAAATATCAGGCCTGTTCCGCCCAGAGCAGTGCCAACGATACGTGGACCATCGGGGAAAGAGAGGTAACTGCTGATCATCGGCCCGATACTGAAGCCCAACAGGCCAGCAATACCGAAAACCACAAAAATACCGGCAGAAGAATTTTCAGTGCGAGGCAGGGCAAACCAGACCAGGCCAATTGCCGCAAAGGAGGCGATCATGGCGGTGCCACGAGGCACATGGAAGTACATAGCGATACTGGCCATCGCAGCGCTGAACAGCAGCGTCATAGACAGCAGCATGTAGGTGTTGCGCAGAACCTTGTTCGTTGAAAGAACCGAGGGTTCCCGACGGGTAACAGTATCAGATAGTCTACTCATAAGTTGTTCATTCCTTAGCGATGAATACAGTTGACAGTAATATCGACAATTATATCGTATAACTTCAGCTTCGACACGACCTAATTACTAAAAGTTCCTTTTAGGGCTTCCACTGAGGGCGTGTTTTCGTATATCCTTAGCGGTTCTGCATGACCACTGGAGAGGTGGCTGAGTGGTCGAAAGCACTGGTCTTGAAAACCAGCGACGGTTTATCCCGTCCCAGGGTTCGAATCCCTGCCTCTCCGCCATATATTTTCATATCGGTTATAACCCCAACGGTTCCTGATTTGCCATTTTCCTGCCGCCCAAATAACACTACAAATCTTATGGAATAAGTCTGCCACCAGGCAGGCTTTGCAAAGCAAAATTTTGCCCGTTAGCATATTGCCTCTCAAACAATAAATAACAAGGAGGTTATTTATGAAAAGCAGGGCAGAGACCGCAGTGGTTCTATTTGAGCATTCGCTCGTCAGAGCGGGCATAGGTGACTTGTTACACAATGCGCCGGAGCCGATCAGGGACATCATTTTCGTCGAAGAGACGAACCAGTTATTACAGGTCATTGTTGAAGAGCACCCCGATATCGTGATACTGAATTTTCGGCTGTTGCCTGACAATTCCGTGAATTTCATTTTGCATCTCAGGCAACACAGCCGCACGGTTTCCCCGTTGCTGATGTGTGAAAGTTATCCACTCCACCTTATCGCCAGCTTGCAAAGAGCAGGCATATCCGGGTGTTTATCTTTCACGGCCACTGCCGAAGAATTTCATCTGACTGTTTCGGCGTTACGCGCAGGCAAAAGCTATTTCCCACAGGAATTATTGATGCAACTCCTGTTGAGTGACGGCGGAAGAAGCGAGCAGGTCATTCCTGACATTCTGTCCAGAAGAGAGCTGGAAGTTTTTTGCCATGTCGCGGGTGGAATGCCGACCCGGAACATTGCGCAAAAAATGGAACTGCATCCGAAAACAGTCAATACCTATCGCTATCGCGTCTTCGAAAAGCTGGGCGTCGATAACAATGTAAAATTAACCCATCTTGCCCTGAAGCATGGTCTGGTAAATTTGGGCGCCTACGATTCATTAAAAACGCGACTTGAGTAAAAAACTGTGGGAGACATCACAGATTTCTCGCAACAGATCGTGCATATTCAGCCTGTCGCAATCTGCCTGATTGCATGAGTTTACTGCTGCCTGGATTTGCAGCCGGTCTGGAGAAATAATCAATGCCGCAAGCAGGAAGTGCAACAACCATCGAGTTTCCAGATTCACTGGAGTGGTTTAACGTTCGACAGCCACCGACGATGGCGTCACTGAAAGATCGACTTGTTTTTCTGGTGTTCTGGCATTACGGCAATATTCTCTGCCAACATCTGAAGGATGAATTAACGTTATTATCTGACGAGCATTCAGGCCAGTTTGATGTTATCTGGATACACTCGCCCAAGTTTAAAACTGAAGCAAACCCAGACAACCTGAGCCAGGCAATTGAACGCCTGGATATCCGCCAGGCGGTTGCAAGCGATGTGGGATTTTTACTCTGGGAAAAGTATTCCATCAAGGCCTGGCCATCGATCGCAGTGATACACCCGGATGGTAATGTCGTTGGTGTCTTTAGAGGCGAGGGACGCTACCAGCAACTCAAAGACCTGATTGTAAAAACGCCGACAGTTTTTACAGCCGATGCGCCCATCGCCCAGCTACCAGCGAAAGAATCCGGCTACCTGCCCGATTCACAACTGAAGTTTCCGGGAAAAGTTTACGCGACACCTAACCAGGTTTTCATCACTGACAGTGGCAATAATCGCATCATCGAAACCTGGCATAACGGCGAAATTAAACGGGTTTTCGGGAGTGGCGAAAAAGCGCTGGCTGATGGTGTTGAAACAGAGGCTGCGTTCAATAACCCACAGGGAATGACACATATTGGCGGTTTTCTTTTCGTGGCGGATACCGGAAACCACGCTATCCGCAGAATTCAGCTATCAACCGGTGAAGTGCTGACGATTGCAGGCAATGGGCAACAGGGGCGATACGCCGGAGACAGTTTTGCCAATGCCAGAGAGTCGCAGCTCAATTCCCCCTGGGACCTGTGCAGTTTTGAAAATAACCTGTTTATTACAATGGCAGGCCAACATCAAATCTGGAAAATGAACGTCAAGCACCAGGGCATCGAGCGTTACGCAGGCAGTGGGAGAGAGGACATCATTGATGGTGAAAACAAAGAGGCCTGTTTTGCAAAGCCGACAGGTATCACTTCCAGCGGTAAAGATATTTACGTGGCAGATGCTCAGACATCGGCCATACGAGGGCTATTCGCTGAGGCAAACTGCGTTGATACGCTGGTGGGTGATGGGTTGTTTGTCTATGGCGACAGGGATGGCATCGCCTCTCGTGTTCGTTTGCAGCACCCACTCGGTCTTGTTGCTGACCCAGGTAGAAATGCCATCTGGATTGCCGATACCTATAATTCTCGTATCAAACGACTGGACATCACCTCACGCGAGGTCACACGTTATGATTTTGACTGCCCGCTCAATGAACCGAGCGGATTATGCCTCTATAATGACACACTAATGATTGCAAACACCAACGCACACGAAATACTATGCCTTGATCTGAAAACGCGAGAGGTAACGCAGTTTGAAATCAGGGAAACAATGGACGTCGTTTAACCAGGATTGCCGCAGCTGCACCCGGCTTAGCAACTTTCTGGATGAAGTCAGCGACAAATACCCGGAATACCATGCTCGGCCTGTAGCCCCTTTTGGGGACGCCAAAGCTAGCTTTCTCATCGTCGGGCTCGCACCCGGCATGCACGGAGCGAATGCCACAGGCCGACCTTTCACCGGCGACCATGCCGGTGTCCTGCTCTACGAAACCCTGTTCAAATATGGCTTTAGTAACCAGCCAGAAGCAACAGCGAAAGAGGATGGGCTGAAACTGCTCAATTGCAGAATTACCAACGCCGTGAAATGTCTGCCGCCACAAAACAAACCCACCACGGCAGAAATCACCACCTGCAATCACTATCTCAAAGATGAACTGGAGCAAATGCCAGAAGGTGCCGTGATCCTCGCGCTAGGAAAAATAGCCCATGATGCCGTGCTCCGGGCGAGAGGAAAAAAACTCTCAGCCTACCGTTTTGGCCACGCAGCTGTTCATGATATGGAAGGCATGACACTCTATGACTCCTACCACTGCAGCCGCTACAATACCCAGACGCGCCGACTAACCACCGACATGTTTGAATCTCTGTTCGGGGAAGTCCGGGCTGCAGTCGATACCCTGAAGCGGTAATCTACGCGCATGTCTGAAGAACAGCCCAAAGCCTTCGATGCTGAAAACTTCCTGAGTACAGTCACGAGTAACCCCGGTGTCTACCGCATGCTCGATGGTGAAGGCACCATTCTGTATGTCGGAAAAGCGAAGAACCTGAAAAAGCGCGTAACCAGTTATTTTAGGTCAAGCGGTTTAAGCCCGAAAACCGTTCTACTGATGAAGCAGATGGTGACCATCGAAGTCACCGTGACCCGCACCGAAACCGAAGCCCTGTTGCTTGAAAGTAACCTGATTAAAAAACACATGCCTCGCTTCAATATTTTATTACGCGATGATAAAAGCTATCCCTATATCTATTTAAGCGATAAAGACGAATTTCCCCGACTGGCCTTACACCGAGGTGCGCGCAAACGTCCAGGGCGATATTTTGGGCCATACCCGGATGTTAATGCCGTGCGTGAAAGCCTGAATTTATTGCAACAAATGTTTCGGGTACGTCAATGCGAAGACAGCTATTTTAGAAACCGTAGTCGGCCCTGTCTGCAGTATCAGATCGAACGCTGTACTGCGCCCTGCGTGAGTTTTATATCAGAGGAAAAATATCAACGAGATGTTAGTCTGACCGTCATGTTTCTCGAAGGGAAAAGCACTGTGCTGGGTGAGAAGCTGGCGGATCGTATGCAACTGGCAGCGCAAAACATGCGCTATGAAGAAGCGGCGATCTATCGAGACCAGATTGCCTGCCTGCAGAAAATTCAACAGCGCCAATATATCAGTGGGGAGTCGGGTAACGTTGATATTCTGGCAGCCGTTGCAAACGGCGGGCAGGCCTGTGTCCAGGTGTTTTTTATCCGTGATGGGCGCAACCTGGGCAACCGGGGCTATTTCCCGCGTCTGCCAGAAGATACCTCTTCCGAAGAAGTGTTGTCTGCGTTTATAGGCCAATTTTATATCAACAACAGCGTGCCAGCAGAATTACTGGTGAACTGTGACATGCCAGATGCAAATCTCCTGTCACAAATGCTAACCGAGAAATCAAAAAAGCCAGTGGCTATACGCACCCGTTTGAAAGGGCCGCGTGCCCGTTGGCTGGAAATGTGCGTTAAAAACGCCGAGCAGGCGCTGGCTGCACGGTTAAATAGTCGTCTCGGTGTGCATCAACGCCTGGAGCAGCTGCAAAAGGTGCTGAAGCTGGAGACAGCGCCGACCCGAATAGAAGGATTTGATATCAGCCACACCAGCGGCGAGAATACAGTTGCGTCCTGCGTGGTGTTTGATAACAATGGCCCCAGAAAGCAGGACTACCGGCGCTTCTCCATTACTGATATAACGCCAGGTGATGATTATGCTGCTATGCAACAGGCTCTGGAGCGCCGATATTCGCGATTGAAGCGCAGCGATGCGGTGATGCCGGATATTTTGCTGGTCGATGGCGGCAAAGGGCAGGTGGGCATCGCAGTCAACGTGCTTGACGAGTTGCAGATCAAGAACGTTCTGATTGTCGGTGTTGCAAAAGGCCCGGAAAGGCGTCCCGGACTGGAAGAAATGCATGTGCCTGCGCAAGGTCGGATATTCGATCTGCCATCAGACTCGCCAGCCCTGCATATACTTCAGCAGGTGCGCGATGAAGCGCACCGCTTTGCGGTCGCTGGCCATCGCGCAAAACGAGCAAAGGTACGACAACAATCGCCGCTGGAACAGATCGAAGGAATAGGGCCAAAACGCAGGCAGCAATTACTGAAACAATTTGGCGGCCTGAAAGAAATCACCAAAGCCGGTGTAGAAGACTTAATGCGCGTGCAGGGCATCAACCAGGCCCTCGCCCAGCAAATATACGATGCATTTCACGAGTAGCGAGAAAGACTGAATGAACTTAACCTTTTTAGTGATGGATGATGTCTGAGTTTAAGCGCGATAAACGCATTATTATCATTGCTGGGCCGAACGGCGCTGGTAAAACAACTTTTGCAACAGAGTTTTTGCCTAATGAGGCGAATTGTTTGCATTTTATTAATGCAGATTTAATAGCTGCCGGATTGTCACCCTTTAAACCGGAGGTGGCCGCTATACAGGCGGGTAAATTGATGCTGAAGACAATGGAGGAATATATTCGTAAAGAGGTGTCTTTTGTGTTTGAAACCACACTGGCCGGTAAAATTTATGCCAGAAAAATTCAGCAATGGCAGATACGTGGATATCATATAAGTCTGCTATTTTTACGATTGGAAAGTGTTGAAGTCGCCATTGATCGTGTTGCCGAGAGGGTTAAGCAGGGTGGGCATCACATCCCCGAAAATGTGATTAAGCGCCGCTTTTATGCTGGTTGGACTAATTTCAAAAACCTATATTCGCCGCTTGTGGATTCCTGGGCTATTTATGATAACGACGATGAGTTACCGGTACTGGTTGAATGGAGCGAGAAGAATGAAAGCAAATGATATTAAGAAGGCAAGAGACCCATTGTTGCAGCTGGCTTTGCCCGCTTTGCAACGTGCGGCACGCAATGCCCGTAAACAGGCCATTATCCATAATACTCAACTTGTTTACTGGAAAAATAATCGTGTGATCAAATTATCACCAGATGAGATCCATGAGTCGTTATCTGATTATAAGATTGATAAATGAGGCTCGAAAAAGACTTATCGCGAGTGCAGGGCATCAACCAGGCCCTCGCCCAGCAAATATACGATGC
>JAZGER010000127.1:0-10068 GCA_036478835.1 Gammaproteobacteria bacterium
CCGGTAGATCAGTATGTTGGTGGCATTGAACATGCGGTTTTGCACCTGCTCTATGCGAGATTCTTTCACAAGCTGATGCGTGATCTTGGGCTGGTTAAAAGTGATGAGCCGTTTAAAAACCTTCTGACACAAGGAATGGTTAATAAGGACGGCAGTAAAATGTCCAAGTCCAAAGGCAATACAGTCGACCCACAGGCGTTAATTAATCGTTATGGCGCTGACACTGTCAGACTATTTATCATGTTTGCTGCACCACCTGAGCAGTCGTTGGAGTGGTCTGATTCCGGCGTAGAAGGGCAGTCACGCTTTCTCAAGCGTTTATGGAAGCTGGCGCACGCACATGTTGAACAGGGCAGTGTCACAAAAATGGATGCGGCTTCGTTCGATGACAGCCAGAAGGCATTACGCCGCAAGTTACACGAAACGCTAGAGAAAGTGACCGATGATATTGGCCGTCGTTATACCTTTAACACGGCGATAGCCGCAAACATGGAATTGTTGAATGACCTTGGGAAATTTTCTGACTCGACGGATGCAGGTCGTGCACTTATGCAGGAAGCACTGGAAAGTATCGTGTTGATGTTGTCGCCAATTGTGCCGCATATAACGCAGAGCCTGTGGGAAGCATTAGGCCATGAGGAGTTAATTGTTGATTGTGCATGGCCTGAAGTTGATGGCCAGGCGCTGGTGAGAGACAGTGTCGAGTTAACCGTGCAGGTGAATGGAAAAATGCGAGGGCGTATCAATGTTGCTGCGAATGCAGCCAATGACGAGATTGAAACGGCAGCAAAATCAGAACCGAATGTTGAGAAATTTATTGACGGTAAATCGCTGAAAAAAGTTATTGTCGTGCCTGGCCGCCTTGTGAATCTTGTCGTATGAAACAGTGGCTGACGAAAACAGGGCTGCTTGTCATGCTGTTTTTTCTGGCCGCTTGTGGGTTCCAGTTGCGTGGCAGTTTGAATATGCCTCCGCTGATGCTTAAAACATTTGTAAAATCAGATGCGCCTTATGCCAGTATGCCTACTGCCATGCGCAAAGAACTTTTATCTGCGGGCGTTGTTGTGCCGAGTTCGAATGACAATGCAACGGCTGTTATACAGATCCTTAATCATCATTCAGATAAGCGGTTATTGTCTGTGGGCAGTAGTGGTAAGGCGACTGAGTATGAACTGTTCGAGGCCATCGGTTTTCGTCTACTTGATGCGCACAACAAAGTGGTGATTGAACGGCAGGACTTACGCATAACGCGCGATTATGTATTTGATGAAACCCGCCTGTTAGGTGAATTTGAGGAAGCTGAACATATTCGCAGGCAGATGCAACAGGAACTGGCAAAACGCGTATTGAAACGAATTGAGGTCAGGTTAAAACAAAATGGCACAGTGTTACCCCAATCGCCTAACTGAACAGCTAGCGGATAAGCTGGCACCGGTTTATTTTATTTATGGCAATGAAGCCCTGGTTCAGATGGAGTGCGCGGATGCAATCCGGGCACAAGCCCGTCAGCAGGGTTTTACAGAACGCCAGGTTTTCAGTGTTGATGCCGGTTTTGACTGGAATCAGTTAGCAGCTGAGTCTTCGAACTTATCCCTGTTTGCACAAAAGCGCCTGTTAGAGTTACGCATACCCAGCGGAAAACCAGGTAGAGAAGGCAGTAAAGCCCTGTGCGACTTTATCGATCCGTTACCAGACGATACTTTGTTACTGATTACCGTAGGCAAACTGGAAACCAGTGCTAAAAACACGCGCTGGTTCAAGTCGCTGAATGCGGCGGGCATTTCAGTCCCAGTTTATCCGATTGATATTGATCGTTTACCTGGTTGGGTGAGTCAGCGCTTCGGACAAAAAGGCATGCTAGCCAGTCAGGCGGCCATTCAGTTACTCGTACAGCGTACCGAAGGCAATCTACTCGCCTGTGTACAGGAAATTGAGAAACTGTTTTTATTGTATGGAACAGCAGCAATCGATGAAGAGGCGGTTGAAGCATCCGTTGCAGACAGTGCGCGATACACTGCTTTTCAACTGGTTGATGCCGCCTGTGTTGCTGATGTGGGTCGGTGTCAACGGATTCTGGCTGGGCTAAAAGCTGAGGCAGTCGCCCCGACACTGGTGCTCTGGGCGCTGTCAAAAGAAATTCATAGTCTGGGAAATATGGCAATTGATATGAAAAACAGCAGTTTGGCCTCAGTGCTCTCCCACTGGCACGTCTGGGAAAAACGCAAACCCATCGTCACTGCTGCATTGAATCGCTTGTCTTCCCGCCAGTTGTTAAGTCTGGTTTCATATTGCTCTCGGGTTGATCGGGTGATCAAAGGGCGGTTGGCAGGCAACCCATGGGATGAACTGTTACAATTGTCGATGAAAATGTCAGGTGTCAGCTTGTAAGCCTGGCACCCGCTAAATTTTAATAAAGTCTATATTTTCATCTGCATTGAAAAAGACCCGCTCCAGTATTTCCTGGGGTAATGTGAAAGAGAAAGCCAAATGAGTACAAATCAGACAGAAATAACCGATATTCCGCTCTACATGCAGACGCTGGGTGAGCAGGCGCGCAAGGCGGCTCGTATAATGAGTGCGGCGGAATGCGGAGCAAAAAATACGGCACTGCTTGCCATTGCCGATTCGCTGATAGCCAATCGTCAGCGGCTATCAGTGGAAAATACGAAAGACCTTGAAGCTGGCAGAGCGCATGGGCTTGATGCGGCTTTACTCGACCGCCTGGAATTGACGGACGAACGGATTGACGGGATGGCCGAAGGCCTGCGGCAGATTGCTGCTTTGGCTGATCCAGTCGGTGGAATCACCGATCTGGATTATCGGCCTTCCGGTATTCAGGTTGGTAGAATGCGCGTTCCACTGGGGGTCATTGGTATCATTTATGAATCCCGGCCGAATGTGACTGCAGATGCTGCTGGCCTGTGTCTTAAATCAGGTAACGCCTGTATTTTGCGTGGTGGATCGGAGGCGTTGCATTCCAATCAGGCCGTCGCTGTCTGTATTCGAGAGGGCCTGCAAAAAGCTGGTTTGCCTCCTGAAGCAGTGCAGGTTGTCGAAACAAATTCTCGTGCAGCGGTAGGTGAGTTGCTGACGATGGAGGCGTTTATTGATGTCATTATTCCGCGCGGTGGAAAAGGGTTGATTGAGCGTGTTATGCAGGAATCCCGGATTGCCGTTATCAAGCACTTGCACGGTGTTTGTCACACCTATATTGATGATCAGGCTGATCTTGAAAAAGCGATTAACGTTGCTTACAACGCTAAAACACAACGCTATGGTACCTGTAACACGATGGAAACCCTGTTAGTTGCGAAAGGCATTGCGAATGATGTTTTGCCAAAGCTGACAGAAATGTACCTTGAAGCAGGTGTCGAGTTACGCGGTTGCGAACGTAGCCGACAGATTGTCAGCAGTATCATGAAAGCCCATGAGTCAGACTGGGAAGAGGAATATCTTGCGCCTCTTCTGGCGATCAAGGTGGTTGATGATATGGATGAAGCGATGGACCATATTGAGCAGTATGGCTCGCGTCATACTGATGTTATTGTGACAGAAAATTATACTCGGTCTCGACGGTTCCTGCGCGAAGTGGATGCCAGTTCGGTTATGGTGAACGCTTCCTCGCGTTTTGCCGATGGCTTTGAATATGGCCTCGGCGCAGAGATTGGTATCAGCACGGATAAATTACATGCGCGTGGCCCGGTAGGACTGGAAGGATTGACAAGCCAGAAATTTATTGTCCTGGGCGATGGGCATATTCGGACATAACCAGGGTATCTCATGATCGCTATTCTGGGTGGAACGTTTGATCCAGTGCATTACGGACACTTGCGTACGGCTATTGAGGTTAAAACGGCCCTGGGTATTGATGAGATTTTTTTGCTTCCAGGGTATATTCCGCCGCATCGAGATGCGCCTGCAATCACTGCCGAACAACGACTGGCATTACTGTCACTGGCCATTGCCCCTGAGCCTGGGCTAGCCATCGACGACAGAGAGCTGCAGCGTAAAGGTCCATCCTATATGGTGGATACATTAGTGTCGCTCCGAGAGCAGGTTGGCAATGAACCGGTTAGTCTTGTTCTTGGCGTTGATGCATTCAACCAGCTTGATCAATGGCATCACTGGGAAAAGATCACGGACCTGGCGCACCTGATTATTATGACGCGTCCTGATTATGAATTGCCTCAGGAAGGAACGCTGGGTACATTTTTTAGTCAAAGGCAGGTCACTGAATTGGCACGGTTACATGATGAGCCTGCAGGCCTGATCGTTTCTTTGTCAGTGACTCGACTGGATATTTCTTCAACTAAAATTCGGCAATTAATTGCTGCAGGTATGAGTATCCGGTACCTGCTACCTGATACAGTATTGGATAAAATCAAGCAAGAGGGCTGGTATTTACACCAGTAAGACAGATGGAAGTGAATAAATTAAGAGAAATTGTAATCGACGCGTTGGAAGACGTTAAAGCCGTGGATATCGCAGAACTGAATGTACGAAAAATGACCTCGGTGACCGACCTGATGGTAGTCGCTAGCGGCACCTCTAGCCGACATGTTAAATCACTCGCTGATTCGGTTGTTATGGCCTGTAAAAAAGCGAAAATGCAACCACTAGGTATTGAAGGTGAGCGAGAAGGTGAATGGGTGCTGGTCGATCTTGGGGATATTGTTGTGCATGTGATGCAACCGACGATTCGTGAACATTATGGTCTGGAAAAAATCTGGAGTGTAACAGAAGAAAAGCGGGAGCTATCTCAACCTTTGTGAGCAGGCAATGCAAATAAATCTGCTGGCTATTGGCACTAAAATGCCGCTATGGGTTTCTCAGGGCTATGAAGTCTATGCTCGGCGTATGCCGCGAGAGTGTCAGCTCAAACTGATTGAAATCCCACCCGCCCAACGTACTAAAAACGCCGTGATTGATCGTGTAATAAAGGACGAGGGCGCTCGATTATTGAAAGCAATTCCCGCCAATCATCATGTCGTCGCACTGGATGTTAATGGGCGTGGTCATTCTACTGAGGAACTATCCGGGCAAATGGATCAATGGCTGGTGTCAGGATCCGATGTCAGTTTAGTGGTCGGTGGACCCGATGGTCTGGCCAAGGCCTGTTTACAACGCGCTGATCAAATTTGGTCGCTTTCGCCGCTGACTTTACCCCACCCTCTGGTCAGGGTTGTCGTTGCAGAACAGCTTTATCGTGCCTGGACTATTTTGAAAAATCATCCCTATCATCGTTCATAATGCCAAAAGAGATTATTCTTGCCTCCGCATCGCCGCGACGTGCTGAGCTACTAGACCAGATTGGTGTTCACTATCGACAGTTAGCTGTCGATATCGACGAAACCCCTGAGCTGGGCGAAACGGCGGAAAATTTTGTGACACGATTGGCCATAGAAAAAGCCTGTGCAGGCCTGAAAAAAGAGAAAAAAGGGCTTGAGTTACCGGTACTTGGAGCCGATACCATCGTTGTTATTGATGATAAGATACTGGGCAAGCCATCAAGTAAATCTGCGGCTCTGGAAATGCTCCAGAGGTTGTCAGGCAGGCAACACAGAGTCCTCACTGCGGTTGCCCTGATTTCTGACAGGCAGGTCGCTCGAATGAGCGAGACAACCGTCTGGTTTCGAACCTTGACCCCGGCAGAGTGTCTGGACTACTGGGTGTCTGGTGAGCCAGCTGATAAAGCTGGAAGTTACGCCATTCAGGGGCAGGCGGCTGCGTTTATCGAACGCATCGAAGGCAGTTATTCTGGCGTCATGGGTTTGCCGTTGTTTGAAACTGCCGAACTGCTGAGTGAATTTAATATACCAATCGGGAAACAACTGTGAGTATAGAGCTTCTGGTAAATGTAACGCCCCGCGAAACACGTGTAGCAATGGTGGAAAACGGGGTGCTACAGGAAGTTATTATTGAGCGGGCAAGGCGTCGTGGCCTGGTAGGGAATATATACAAGGGCGTGGTGAGTCGCGTTTTACCTGGGATGCAAGCAGCATTTATTGACATCGGGCTGGAGCGAGCTGCTTTTTTACATGCTTCAGATATCGCGGTCGCGAATACTGAAGATGCACAGGCTACCGAAGAAGAACTCAATATCAGCCAACTATTACATGATGGCCAGAAGTTACTCGTTCAAGTGATTAAGGACCCGCTTGGCACAAAAGGCGCCAGGCTGACGGCTCGTATTACAATTCCTTCCCGGTATCTCGTCTTTATGCCCGATATGAATAATATCGGTGTCTCACAGCGCATTGAAGATGATGAGGAGCGTGAACGACTACGTAATATCATTGTTGAAGCTGAAGAAGATTCACCACATGGAGTCATTATCCGGACGGCGACTGAAGGCGTTGGAGAAGAAGCGATTCTTTCAGATTATTTTTTTCTTAACCGTTTATGGTCTTCAGTCAGGCAGCGCGCTGGTACGGTTAAAGCAGGTGAGGCGGTTCACGAAGACTTGCCCCTGGTGTTGCGCGTCATTCGTGATATTGCTGATCTAGAAGTCGATAAAATGCGCATCGATTCAAAAGAAACATTTGAGCGAGTGGAAAAGTTTGTTAAACAATTTACGCCGGAGTTAAAGGGAAAACTTGAATACTATCCTGGCGAGCGCCCGATTTTTGATATTTATGGTACTGAAGATGAAATTCAAAAATCCCTGGAAAGACGTGTGCAACTTAAATCTGGCGGCTATTTAATTATCGATCAGACAGAGGCTATGACAACTATTGATGTCAATACGGGTTCCTATGTTGGACATAGAAATCTCGAGGAGACTATTTATAAGACGAATCTTGAAGCCGCTCAGGGAATAGTGCGCCAATTACGTTTGCGTAATCTGGGCGGAATTATCATTATTGATTTTATCGATATGCAAGTGGAAGAGCACAAACGTCAGGTACTTCGAGCCCTGGAAAAAAGTATGGCGCGCGATCATGCGAAATGCCAGATTAGCGAAATTTCCAGTTTAGGTCTGGTGCAGATGACACGTAAGCGTACGCGTGAAAGTCTCGAACATGTGTTGTGTGAGCCTTGTCCACTGTGTAGTGGGCGTGCGTCGATTAAGACAGCTGAAACGGTTTGCTATGAAATATTTCGAGAAATCATGCGCGAAGCACGTCAGTTTGATACGGGGCAGTTGCTTGTTCTGGCAGCCCAGGAAGTGGTTGACATGTTGCTTGATGAGGAATCAACCAGCCTGGCAGAGCTGGAAGACTTTATTAAAAAACCGATCAAGTTCCAGGTTGAATCACTGTATAGCCAGGAACAATTTGATGTTGTGTTGATGTGATTTTTTTATGTTATCGATTTCTTTGAAATCATTCCCAGCTGTTGTAAGTGAAGTCTGGTTGTGAAACGTTTAGCTAAATTCCTCTGGGTTTCCTGTGTTGTTCTACTTGTTAGTCTTGCTGTAGCGCTTTCTGTTGCGCGGGTTTTACTACCCGAGATGTCACAGTATAAAGGAGAGCTGGAATCTCTTGCCAGAGAACAGTTCAATTATGATATTCGGATTGGTTCGCTTGGCGCATCCTGGAAGCGTTTTTCTCCAATCCTCTCGTTGAATGATGTCACCATTCCTGCAGGTAGTGTTAGTGATCAATCACTCGAAGTTCGCGAAGTTCATGTCTCTCTTGATCTGTTAAACACACTTCGGACACTTTCCTGGCGCACGCACCGGATAGAGTTAGTGGGTTTTCATTTAACTGTCTACAGGAGTGTATCGGGGCAATGGTCATTAACACGTAAGCCTCCTGAGTCTTCTAGCCCGGAATCATTCAGATTATTCCTGAAGCAGAAGCATATCGGTTTTGAAGATGCAACAATTAGCTGGATAGATGAAAAAAATAGTGGTCTGAGACGGGTAATCAGAAACGTAAAATTTAATCTGATGAATAAGCGTCAGCACCGACGGTTTTCACTTGAAGCGGATCTCCCTGAGTCATTGGGTGAACATATTCTTATGATCGGTGATATGACAGGACATGTCGATGTGTTGTCCTGGGCAGGGCCTTTATACGTTCAGGCGGAGAAAATCGATGTGCAGGAGATTGCAAAGGCTATTTTTGACAAGCCAGTTGATTATCAGGCAAGGCTCGATGCAGAAATCTGGCTGACAAGAAGCCAGGGAAAATTAAGCCAGGTCAGTGGTGATTTTCATGCGAATAATATCAATACCCATAACAGTCTGAACAAGAGCTACACACTAGACGAATTAAGCTCGCGCTTTATTTGGTGGTCGAGTAAACGTGGCTGGCGTCTGAATGTGGATAAAATAGTGGGTTTTCGTGACCAACAAAGGATCTTTGATAACACGGCAATGAGTGGCGAAATGGTTTATTCAGATCGTCGATTCAATGCGGCAGTGTCAGAATTGTCCATTGCTGAACTGAGTCAAATTGCACAGCAAGTGCCTGGGTTGCCCAGTTCGGCAAACGATATGCTGATAAATTTGCGCCCAAAAGGGCAGCTGCTTGATATTCAAATAGAAACGATAAAGTTAAAAACAGGCGAGCAGCCTTTTAATCTAAAAGCTGACTTTGAAAATATTGTGACTGAAAGCTGGGGTAAAATACCTGGGATAAGTGGAATTAGCGGGAGTGTCGATGGTCATTCTCGAGAGGGGGTTCTTACGCTGAATAGTCATGAGGGTGTTGTTTCTTCTACGCAGCTATTTCGGGCACCTATTGAGTTTAAGATGCAGGGCAATCAGATTCATTGGAAAAAATATGCCGATCGCTTAAGGTTATCATCAGCCGATTTTTCATTGATTTCCAATGGCGATGTTTTTAATTCTCGCTATCAACTCGACTGGCTTAACGGAGAAAGGGTCCCCTGGATAGATGCGCAGATAGTCGGTGATAACTTTAAGTTAAACAAAATACCTGCATATTTACCTGTCGGGATTATGCAGCCTGGTCTGGTCAAATGGTTTGATCAATCCTTCAAAAAAGGCCAGTTACATGATGCGCGTATTGTCATTCAGGGAAAGGCAGATGAATTTCCTTTTGAAAATAATAAAGGTATTTTCCAGGCAAACCTGGACATCCGAAATGGTTTTCTGGATTACAGCAAACAATGGGGTAAGCTCGAGAACTTTAGTGGGTCACTTGTGTTTAAGGGTTTTTCAATGCAGGCGAACGTTAAAAAGGGGAGAATTTTACATTCCCCTATAAGGAATACACAGGTGGCTATTAACGACTTCAGATCGTTAGTTCTTGATATCAACGGGCGAGTCGGTGGCCGCCTCCCGGCAATGCTTGGTTATATTACTCGCTCACCACTGGATGAACAATTCGGGGCAGCAATCCGTGCTATCGAAACCAAAGGCAGTGCTGATCTTGATTTGTCTTTATCGATACCTTTGAAAGAATCGACGAAGGACGAGTTTCGTTTAAAAGGAAATCTGGAGCTAAAAAATAATCAACTCATTCAGCGAGGGGGAAGTTTTAGTTTATCTGACCTTCGTGGCCGAATTGCTTTTACTGAGACCACTTATTCTGCGAAAAATATTCTGGCTAGTTTTAGAGGAAACCCGGCGACGGTTGATGTCACAAATTCGATAAAGAATAAGGAAGCTCAAATAAAGATCAAAGGCCCATTGAAATTACTGGATTATGTTCAGTCATTTGACTGGCCTCTTATTGATCATTTTCATGGCAGCACAGTCTGGCAGTTGACTCTGCATATCCCTACTGCCGAAAACGCTAAGAATAAAGCGATATGGGTGGGTTTACAGTCGGATTTACTAGGTATTAAGTCTTCTCTACCTTTGCCATTTTCAAAATCAAAAAATGAAAAGCTGGCGCTAGAGGTGAAATGGATTCCAGATGACTTAACGCAACCAGTAAACATAAAATACGGAGATAAGGCAGATACAATTATCAAGCTAGATCGAATGGCTAGACTAACGGCTGGAGACGTTAGGTTGTACAGTAAACAACCTGCTGTCTTACCTGAAGGAAAAGAATTCCGCGTATCCGGGCACCTCCCTGTGGGAGCGCCATTGCAGTGGATTGCACTATTTACAAGTGATAAGGAAAGCGAAACCACAGGGAAAATGAT
>JAZGER010000128.1:0-2917 GCA_036478835.1 Gammaproteobacteria bacterium
CATGGTAGGTGGCTCAATCCTGTTTGCAATACTGGCCATGGCGCGATACACCGATTTATTCGATAGCCTCATTGCACGTGCAGTGGTATTCCTGATTGTAGGCATCACGTTATTCGTTGCAGGCAACATATATCAACGCAACAAGCAGGAGGCACTCACATGAAAAAGTCACTGCTGGTATTGGGCGCGATTGCCTTTCAGGTGATAAGCGTTGCCATGATCGCTGGATCTAAAGAACGTGTATTAGCAACCGGGCAGGAGATCACCCTGCAGACTGCACCAATAGACCCACGGGATATATTCAGGGGTGATTACGTCCGGCTCAACTATCTTTTTTCACAAATCTCAGCACGGCAACTTGATGACAGTATTCTCGACAGCGGTTTAAGAAAAGGACAGAAAGTCTATCTCTCGCTGACCACAGATAGTAACGGCATCACACAAGGCAACCGCCTTTTTACATCACCACCGGCTGACAGCCTCTACCTGACCGGGCGGGTTAAATTGCACTGGCCCTACAGAAACTATGTCAAAAACAAGCGCCCGGAAATAGCTAAAAAGCTCAATCAACCTGTCCACATCAAATACGGTATCGAACAATACTATGTCGAACAGGGTAAAGGACTTGTGATGGAAGAAATTCGTGGCAACCGAAACAGCTTCCAGGTACCCATGTTGATTCATGCCGCCTTGTCAAATAAAGGTGATGCCGTGATTGCCTCATTTGACTGGGCTAATATCGCCATGAAAACAGAAATCATAAACTCTCCAGAACGAAATGCGCCAGGCGACGCAGCCAGTGCCACGATACGTTTTACACTTAAGAATAGAAGCGAACAGCCAATCACCCTGCCCTGGAAACCCAATGGCTGTTCTTTTACCCTGGAACCCGTGGCATCAGCCCCGGTAGAACCAGGCAGCATCCTATTCCAGCAACCCGGCTGCGATAGTGTAAGTGCATCATCAAAAATACTGGCACCCAATGAAGAAGTCGCGCTGGACTATAATCTAAACTTACCCCAATGGCAGGTGATGTATAAAGAAGAAAAAACCCCGATGGGTAAATTACCCTGGGAATACCGTTTCCGAATTGTCTATAACAGCGAAGACACTAACGATGCCAATGCAATGATTATTTCTCGCGCATTTCATGGGAGTGGGAATATTGATTAGCTGAGGTTACATAAAGCCTGTCCGAATTATATTTTTATCAAACCTTTATGCTTAACGCAGTGCCACACTCCCTCTGGCACCTTTACCAATCATGTATTAGCCATCGAACGTTTGAGCCAAGCCGCGCGACCTAGAAACTTACTGCCTAGCGCTGCAATACTTTCCCGCGTCGGCTTTGGCGATTGGTTAGGTTTCATTTGCACCCAATTATCCGTTGCTTGCCTTATCCTCTGGCCGTCTAACTGCTAACAGCCACATTACCGAACCATACAGAAATGCGGACAACAACAAAGCAAGGATTGTAATACTTGAGTAATTCGCAAACAGCTCTTCACCAGCTTCAGCCCAAAACAATAAGACTAATAAAAATATAGATGAGCTTGCTATAACTTGGCACGCAATAAACGTCGCTCCAATCATTCTTCTCGTTATAAAATATATAGGCAGACTAATCAGCAGTAGCAATACGTAAACTGGAAGAAGTTGAAACATCCCAATCAGAAAAAAGTCCAACACAAAAGTTGCATCTGAGCCGGAGTTAAAACTTTGAAACAAGAATGGCCCCCTTTCGAACAAGGTGAAAATAAATATTCCAGCAATAGGCGCCAATACGATGGCGAGCATCTCTCTCATAATTCGTAGGGTAACCGGATGACCGGGGACAAACCACGATTAATTGTTGTGTACAGCAAAAGTTCTCTCGGAAATAGTGGTCTGTCCCTAATACACCAGTACAAGGTGTCTAAACAAGCTTGATAAGATCAACCGGTACATACTTGTGATAAGGGGTACCTGCAATTGAATCACGACTGCTCGCGTCGGTTAGTTCATTAATTGCCGGGCCGTGTTGCTCGCTGTTTGGCCCGTAACGCATACCGTGACCGTGTGGAAGTGTGACGAGACCTTTTTGCAGGCTGTCATCAAGTGTGGCTTGAACCATGATCTCTGCATGGGTTGACCGGCAGAGCACCTGGCTACCCTCTTCTAAATCCAGAGCCATGGCATCCTCCGGGTGAATACGTAAGCTGCCATGTGCATCGGCTTTGCGCCAGCTGGGATCGCGGAATATGGTGTTAGCGTTATAGTCGCGGCGTTCTCCGGCGGCGAGCAAGAAGGGCAGCTCGGATTTCTTTTCGGGATCGGCTTTCAGACTAGTTAGGGCATCGATCATCTCTGGGATATTTAGGTGGATACGCTTGTCAGCATGGCGTAGAAACTTCCATGTGTCTTCGTAGAGATGTTCACTAATTTGAACGCCACTGCGGCCATTTAGAATGCCTGTGAACAGCGCTTCGCCAAGCGCAGCACCTTGCCCAGTATAACCGGCACGTTGTACGGCGGCGGTGTGGCGTTTAGCATAGCGCAGACAAGCGAACCAAAGTGGCGCTGCAGCTGCGGCACCATCGGGTAATGCCTGTCCCAGGGTGCGCATCAGAATGATCGCTGCATAGGGCGTCCATTTCGGCCGGGTTTTAATCGTAACAGCCAGCGCGGCTGGAAAAAGTTTGAGTCTGGGGAATTTTCTGTCGATCTTCGCTATTCGCTTTAGAATTGGGAAGTCTTCTGGTAATTCTCCCATGGCTGTCAGCAAGCGGGCGTAGATTTCGGATTCGGGTAAGGTACCTTGCTTTGGTTCAAGAATGGGTTTGCGCAAGTGGAAGTAGTTGCGTGGAAATTCGAGGTTGAAAAACGTGGCTTCCCACTTTTCAAATTGGGAGCTGGCAGGTAACACGTAGTCTGCCGC
>JAZGER010000129.1:0-6970 GCA_036478835.1 Gammaproteobacteria bacterium
CTCATTTCTCGAATGGGCCACTTTCCAGATAGTGTTCGCCTGCCTCATAGATATTCTTCGCTGAACCCACTATCAATTTATCTGGCTCGCCTATCATTTTTTGATCTTTTTTTGTGTAGTCGAGATCGTCCAGAATGAAACGCATGGCATTAAGACGTGCGCGTTTTTTACAATCGGATTTCACCACTGTCCAGGGCGCATCGGCTGTATCGGTATAAAAAAACATGGCTTCTTTAGCTTCTGTATACTGCTGCCATTTATCCAGGGAGGCCATATCGATAGGACTGAGTTTCCATTGTTTCAACGGGTCATGTTTACGCGCCTGGAATCGTCGAAACTGCTCGTTGCGACTGACTGAAAACCAGAGTTTATAAAACCGAATACCACTCCGCACCAGCATTCTTTCCAGGTCTGGCGCCTGTCGCATAAACTCCAGATAGTCTCCTGAGGAGCAAAAATTCATGACCCGCTCGACCCCAGCCCTGTTGTACCAGGAGCGATCAAATAAAACGATTTCGCCTGCAGTAGGAAGATGTTTGATATAACGCTGGAAATACCATTCGCCCCTTTCCTCTTTCGTGGGTTTTTCTAATGCAACCACGCGTGCGCCACGTGGGTTGAGGTGCTCCATAAAGCGTTTGATGGTGCCGCCCTTTCCTGCCGCGTCACGCCCTTCGCAGACAATGACTATCCGCTGTCCGGTTTCCTTAACCCAGCTTTGCATCTTGAGCAATTCTATTTGCAAATCCTGTTTGATTTTTTCGTATTCCTGACGCCCCATTTTACGGGTATAAGGATAGTTGGCATTTGAAAATATTTTATTTTTACCCAGGCTCTTGATTTCTTTCACTGTTGCCAGCTTCGCTTCCTGGTGCGTCGTTAGTTCTGCCAATACGTTTGCATGCTCATCACTCATAGTCCACTCCTGCCATCAATTACGTGTATATATAGCGTAACGGCAAATCCGAAGTATGATGTAGATCAAAAGGCGAAAGAAATTATGATTTTATTAAGCATCAGGGGACAACATTGCCCCTCTGAGCCCGCCCTTAGCCATTTCCAAAAGGGTCTTCAGATATCAATATGCCGACATAAGGCGCATAGGTTAAAATCGCCCCTTGAACGATACCAAGTGCATTAAAGGTCTCAGAAAGGGTCTCTAAAAGTTGCTCATTGCCTGGGGCTTTCTTCATTGATTCTAAAAGAGTAATTATCGGTTCGATACTCGTTTCTTTTACGTATTCTCTTAGCATTTCAATTGAGATTTCAATTCTTTCGACGTTTACAGTGTTAGTAATAGTTGTCATAGTTGATTTAACCACTCAATTAGTTTTGATTAAGGCCAAGTTCTTTTTGTTTTTTTCTGGTGAGTCCCAGGGAAACAATGCGATGAGATTCTTCGAGATAAAATAAAAGCTCATCATCTTCTGTATCTGGCGCATCATACTGCTGTATCCATATCATCCCGCGAGAGGCAAAATAGGGTGCCGGACGATAACCGGGCTCGTCACTTAGAAAAAGAAAATTAGACTCGGAGGTTTTAAAGGTAAACGCAGGTTTATCAGATTTTTCCCAGCCCCCAATCGCGAACACCTTTCCCCCGACTTTCCATACATGCGAATCACCCCATTGCATAACGTATGAAACAGCCGGGAGTGCGCGGCAAAAAACATTGAATGCTTCATAGGTCATATGGGTAATAGAGCATGTGGTTGCAAAAGGCGACTTTAACGCCGCAGCTTGATTGCCCCGGAAACAATCACCTGTACCTTGCTTGTCCCTGCTTCCATTGCCGGTGCTGATTTAGCCTGAGCATCATAGGACATGGATTCCATACGCATTCGTGGCATATGTTGCTGGCCTGAGGTCTGCACTGAAATCGTTTCGATATCATAGCCTCTGGAATCGAGGCTTTTCGCGATGAGTTGTGCGCGGTCTTTGAAAGCCGAGAGCGCTTTTTCTGTTAATTTCTCCTGCACTTCACGCTGGCGTTGACGAGAGACCGAAAAGCGCATGGATTGCACCTGTAAACGTTCCTGCAGTGTACCCACTAATTCGCTCAACTGACTCACTTCTGATGCTTCAAGCTGTAAGTCCTGCCGACCTCGCCAACTGGTAATCCGCTTTTTGTCATAAACAGGGTACGTCTGGTAACTGCCTGATTTAACCTTGACACCGTCTGCCTTTTTCGCAATCTTCATCGCCCAGCTCATGGCTTGATTGATTTCATCAGCAAGACGAGCCGGATTTTTATTGTTTTCATTGATGCTAAGCGTTGCATTAATCTGGTCATTTTCGACTTCCTGATCAACGTCAATCTGAAAATTCACCTGGTTCATAGGCCGTTTGTCATCAGCGTGCAGAGTAAATGTTTGCAACAAGGCAAAGGCCAGTATAAAAATACTCAATGGTGATTTTTTTAACATCATCTTTCCTTATAGTAAAAGTCTATTTCTCAAACCCATGACCAATATCTGCGCAAATATCATCGATGGATTCCAGACCGACTGACACACGAATTAATGCGTCGGATATTCCAGCATCCTGCTTTTGTTCATCCGAAAGTCGACCATGTGTTGTGGTTGCCGGGTGCGTAATCGTCGTACGCGTATCGCCTAAATTTGCCGTAATTGAACAAATCCTGGTTGCGTCGATTAATTGCCACGCGGCCGGTTGCCCACCCTCAACTTCAAACGACACGATGCCACCAAAATCACTCTGCTGTTTTTTTGCCAGTTCATGCTGTGGGTGGTCAGTCAACCCAGGATAGTAGACTCGACTCACCTGCTCTTGTTCCGTTAACCAATGAGCTAATGTATTAGCAGATTCACAGTGTGCTTTCATGCGAACAGCTAGCGTTTCAAGCCCCTTGAGAAAAACCCAGGCATTAAATGGGCTCATGGTCGGGCCACAAGTGCGCAAAAAACCGAAAATTTCTTCACCGACCGTTTTCGCATTGCCAACAACTGCACCCCCAAGACAGCGTCCCTGCCCATCCAGATATTTTGTTGCTGAGTGGATGACAATATCAGCGCCCAGCTCCAATGGTCGTTGTAACACGGGGGTACAAAAGCAATTGTCGACAACCAGCAAGCTGCTGTTGGCATGTGCCAGCCCTGACATCAAAGCAATATCGGTGATGCTCGTCAACGGGTTTGAGGGTGTTTCAACAAAGAGCATTCGCGTATTTTTCTGGAATGCATGCTCGCATTCTTCTATATTTTCAGGATTCACGAATGTCGTATCGATACCAAAGCGAGACAGGTATTTGGTGAATAACATTGTCGTGCTGCCAAAAATACTTCTCGATGCAACAATATGATCGCCATGACTAAGCAAGGCAGCGCAGGTTGCATAGATTGCTGCCATTCCCGACGCTGTTGCTACACAGGCCTCGCCGCCTTCCAGCGATGCCAACCGTTGCTCAAATATCTTTACTGTCGGATTTGTAAAGCGCGAATATAAATTCCCCTTGCGTTTACCAGAAAAACACGCAGCAGCTTCAGCTGCATTTTTAAATACAAAGCTTGAAGTCGTATAGATAGGTTCAGCATGTTCCTGCTCCATACTACGCGTTTGGCCAAACCTGACTGCACGTGTTGCAAAGTCATAGTCTTCTTCGTCAGTCATTCATCCTCCAATTCGGAACCAGGGCTATCTGTAGTGCAGTAACAATCAGGCGTTATTGTGCATCTCAATGACTTCATGCGTGGTATCCCGTCGATCTTCTTTTGCTGAATCATTTCGAAGCTTTTCAATTTGTTGAAGGTATTGCTTGCTCACGCCACCTGTCACGTATTCACCATCGAATACAGAACAGTCAAAATGCGTAATATCGGTATTGCCCAGGCGTACGGCTTCAATCAAGTCTTCCATGTCCTGATACACGAGCCAATCAGCACCAATAGCCGCTGCGATTTCTTCAATATTGCGGCCAGCGGCAATTAATTCCTGCTTCGATGGCATATCTATACCGTAGACATTAGGGAATCGAACAGGGGGCGAAGCCGAGGCAAAATAGACCTTGCTGGCACCTGCGTCCCGCGCCATCTGGATAATCTGTTGAGACGTCGTCCCACGAACAATCGAATCATCAACGAGCAGAACATTTTTTCCACGAAACTCCATATCGATCGCATTTAATTTCTGGCGCACAGATTTTCTGCGTTCCTGTTGACCTGGCATAATAAAGGTTCGACCAATATAGCGGTTTTTTATGAAGCCTTCCCGATACGTTAAGCCAAGATGGTTGGCCAGTTCAAGCGCAGCAGTACGGCTGGTATCCGGTATTGGAATAACCACGTCGATATCATGATCCACAAAGGTTCGCTTTATTTTCGCCCCTAGTTTTCTACCCATTTGCAGACGCGCATTGTAGATAGAAACATCATCCATAATGGAGTCAGGCCGCGCCAGATAAACGTGTTCAAAAATACAGGGGGCATATTCAGGTGCGTCTGCACATTGTTGTTTGCTCAACTTACCATCCATCGAAATAAACACGGCTTCACCCGGCCTTACATCACCCAGGCAAGCATACCCCTGCCCGTCCATCGCAACGCTTTCTGAGGCAACCATGTAATCCGTACCCAGGCTGGTTTTACGTGCTCCATAGACCAGCGGGCGAATACCATGTGGGTCACGAAAAGCTACCAGACCATACCCGGTAATCATCGCTACAACGGCGTAGGCTCCAACGCATCGACGATGTACTTCTGTCACAGCAGCGAATACATCTTCTTCGGTGACGTGTAATTTTCCACGTTGTTGCAACTCGTGAGCAAAAACATTGAGCAGCACTTCAGAATCCGAGTCAGTATTAATATGCCTTAAATCATCACGGTAGAGATTGTCCTTTAACTCCTGCGCGTTCACGAGATTACCGTTGTGCGCAAGTGTTATCCCATACGGCGAATTGACGTAAAAGGGTTGCGCTTCGGCAGAGCTTTCGCAGCCAGCGGTGGGGTATCGAACATGGCCTATTCCCATACGCCCGCGCAAACGCATCATGTGGCGTGTGTGGAATACATCACGAACCAGACCATTACTTTTTCTCAAAGATAACTGGTCGCCATCACAGGTCATAATGCCTGCGGCATCCTGTCCTCGATGCTGCAGGACGGTTAATGCGTCATAGATCGATTGATTTACCGCGCTATGAGATACGACTCCAACAATTCCACACATAGAATAAACACTCGCTTAGGGGAAGGAGATATGTTCCTGGGCTTTTTCTGGCAAATAGCCTTTCAGCCAGACAGCCAGGTCCTGAGCGTGGCCCATCAGTAAAGAATCAGACCACCACTGTTCCTCGGGTAGCGATGTAAACCCTGCAGCAAGCACAAGAACGGCCGACAGAATAATACCTCTCGCTACGCCAAAAAAGATACCTAGTAACCGATCGGTCGCCGTCAGGCCGGTTTTGCTTACCAGCTGGCCGATAAGATAGCTGACGAGACCACCGAGCAAGAGCACGCTCAAAAATAACAGCGAAAACGCGGAAATATTGCGTATTGTAGGAGACTCAATCCAACCGGAGAGCAATTCGCTCAATTCTTCGAAAAACATAAATGCAACAACGAGCGCAACGACCCAGCTCAGCAGGGAGAAGGCTTCTTTTACAAATCCACGCCATAAACTGAACAGCACGGAAATAGTGATTATTGCAATAAACAGGTAGTCTACCCAGAGCATAAAGGTGCCTTTTCTAATCTCTCAAATTTGAATCCACCATAGTACCAGAGTCAGTATCAGGGGTAACGCAGGATTTTTGGTTTTAGACGGAATTTTTTGCCGATTCTGCTCATGGCCTTTTCCGCGTCGGCTGTCTGGGAATAAGGCCCGACCCGGACTCTAAACGTGATTCCACTCTCCAGGACCACCCGGTCTACCTGGGTGGCAAACCCTGCCTTTCGCAATTTGTCTCTCAAGCTGAAAGCATTTTCCTGGCGGGTGAAACTACCCGCCTGAACAACCCAGGATTGCAGGGATTCTCGAATTTTGGCCGTTTTTACTTTTTTCGGGGCAACAATGACTTTTGCCTGCTTTGCTTTTGCTTTTTTCTTTTTTTCGGCAGTTTTTTTTGATGGCTCTATTGGAGGCAAGGGTTGTTTAAGCACCGTTTGTTTTTTTTCTGTCTTGATTTCCTGAACCACTGATTTTTTAGTCACGAGGCTCACAGGTGGTAAAGGTAGCGCATTATTCTTATGAGAAAGCTTATTCTCATGCTTGAATTTAGGTAGCGCTTCCGGTTCCGGGATCGCTTTTATTTCGGGCACCACAGGCCGAACGTTGTCTTCCAGCAGCATGGGAATAAAAATAACGCCCAGCGCGACGAGGACCACTGCACCGATCAGGCGCTGTTTAAGTAAAAAATCCATAAGCCAGTTATTCCTCTATTTCAAGCCATTCGGCAACCGTATAAAAAGAACCGCATATCAAGATCCGGTCACCCTTCCTTACTTGTTGATACACCTGATGATACGCCGACTCCACACTATCACAGGCGCGGCACGTTCCTACAGAGAACTGTTCGATTATCTCACACAGATTTGCCGCCGTCTCAGCTCGCGTTGTTTGCAGATCAACCGTAAACCACAAATCAACGGGATCAACCAATTTCTTGATAATCGCCCGCTGGTCCTTATCTGACATCATGCCTATAACGGCTAGTGTTCGTCCCTGAGCGGGCTGGTTATTTAACAGGCGGGCTAATGCCGCCACCCCCTGAACATTATGTGACACATCCAGTATTTGTTCGATTGGGCCAGGGCATATCTGCAAACGACCCGGCAGCCTTACCGCTTTCAGCCCCTGTTGTATGGCACTTAATGGAACCGGCAACCGCTTGTCTAATTGATGAATCGCCATCAAAACACCTGCAGCATTATTGATCTGGTGCGCACCAATAAGCGCAGGGTAAGGTAAGGCGTCGAAGGTTTTTTCACCAGAACGCCACAGCCAATGATCA
>JAZGER010000130.1:0-2749 GCA_036478835.1 Gammaproteobacteria bacterium
ACAAATTCCCAGCCCTGCTCGTCCTGGTAGCGCTCCGGTGTCACCACATAAATTAACCAGTCGATCACGGGCAACCAACGTGTGACAATTTCACGGTTGTGTTGCTCGGTACTGTCTATATCCGGCATATCAATCCAGGCAAAATATTTTCTTTTTTCGTCCTGATGATAAACAATACGTGTTGACTCAGTGGGCAACGTTTCTTCGTGCAAACTATTTTTATAATCTTCGTGCAAGTAAAGGGTTACATGATGAGACGTCGGACGAATGGCGCCTACTGTCGCGACATCTCGACCGGCAAGGCGATTCAATAAACTACTTTTACCCACGCCTGTTCCACCAAAAAACGCGACCAGTAGTGGGCGCCTGTCAATTGAGAACAGCTTATCGGCTGTTACCTTTTCAACATCATCAAGAGCCGCCTGCGCTGCCTTTGGGAGCCATCCACTGTCGATGCTATTATCCAGCCAGGTAGACAGCTCATTATAGGCTGCGCTAAATTGATTCATGCGAAATACCTAACCGTTTTTCTGCTTCGACAAGCATCTCGCCTGGCACGTTATATAAACCTCGCCTGGACATTTGTAACTCTATCTTGCCAAGTCGTTGTTTCAGACTTTCATGAATGAGACCTGCGCACACAGCCTGCTTCTGTGATTGTTTTAATTTCTTCTCAACACCCTGCATATATTTACCTAGCGCACCCTCGGTCAACAGTGAAACAAACGACAGCATAGCGGGCGTTAACACCAGATCATTCAAACCAATACCGCCTGTCTTCAGTGCAAAAACTACGGCTGCAGCATCGGTCGTTACCCTCGCTGCACGTAAACTATTCAGTTTTGCCGGGTTTTTTTCAAGATGGGCATAAAGAGTCTGTGCGGCGGCATCGATCTCAGGAGAAAAGGCTTGCTGATACTGTTCGATCTGCGTTTCAAAATCGCCGGTTATTGTTTTCTTCTGTGCTTCAATGGCATTAAAAATATTCTTCCACCACTGTTTTTCCTGTGCGCTGTCCGCTGTCATATTTTTTCCAGCACCATGCTGCAGGGAAATCAATAATTGCATCAGTGACTCACTCAGAATCACCTTCTCCGCATCCAGATTTTCGCTATTGCCTTTAACCAGTGATTGTCTATCAGAAAAGACGCCTCGCAATTTTCTTGCCGGCCAGGTCAGCAATTTACGGGCATGCACTAATGACTCTGCAATACCCGGAACCTCAAGCAGTTCCAGCAAACGAACCATGGCTTTTTGTAGTGTCGCTTCATACTGGCTACCCAGCAGGTAATTCTTTTCATAGTGCTGACAGGCATGCTCCAGGCTTTCATGAATCAACTGTTGCCATTGGTCGTGCTGTTGATTTTCAGCGTTGGCTCCAAGCGCCCATTCATCCCAATGTTTTCTAGCCAGTGCGGAGACTGAGTCTTCAATGCCCTGCTTCCTGCTTCCTGTAAGCAATTTTTGGGTCGCCTGTTTTACACTCTCTTCATACTCACTAGCCTGTTGCATATCCTCAAGATACGGGATCGTCACGACAGCTGCCTGTAAGTTGGCTTCCTGTAATCGGTTGTCTAACTCGGGAAGAATTTCCTGAGCCGCAGAGTCTGGTGTTTTATTTAAACAGATGAGTAGTGGAATTCTGAGCGGCTGAAGCGTTTTTAACGTCTGCCATACCGTTTCATCCGCATATTTTTCTTTGCTCACCATAAACACAACAACATCTGCAATCGCCAGCATTTTCATCGCAACATTGCGGTACGTCCTGGCGCTTACAGAATCAAAGTCAGGCGTGTCCCAGATGATTGTTCCATCAAATGCTGAGTGGCGGCTCCCGATGGCCTGTAAGGACCAGGCAGCTGATTGAGATTTCGATAACTCACGCTGCTCTAGCTTCTCCCAGCCTTCGAAAAAACCAGACAGACTTTCCTGTATTTCAGCGGTAATTTCTACCTGTGAAAACCCCTGTGCATGGCGGGTAAAACCGGCAAGGGCATCAGCAACAGCCACTTGCTCGCCTGCCAGCCAGTTAACAATGGTGCTTTTACCCGCCTGCGTCGGCCCGATCACAACAACATTTTTAAAGGGTGTTGTGCTGAAGTTATCCTGTAATTTCTGGTAGCGAAATAGCGACTCAGCCAGAACCAGCGATGGAGAAAGCTCTCCATCGCATTGCTGACGGACTTCACGCTGCCCTTTCAGCAAGTATTTCAGGCATTGCTCAACAGCTTGCACGCGGTTTTCCTCTTGATTATCTGTCGTTAATGATACACTGATAGGCTATCAAGGCTAGCGAACAAACGACGGCTATGGATCGTTTCTGGGAACAGAAAAAACTGGAAGAGATGACGGATTCTGAATGGGAGCAACTGTGCGACCATTGTGGCCGCTGTTGCCTGATTAAACTCGAAGATGAAGATAACGGCAACCTGTATTACACCAATGTTGTCTGCCAGTACCACGACTCGGAACGCTGCCACTGTACCCGTTACGACGAACGCAGCTGGCTGGTCCCTGATTGCATCAAGGTGACACCTCGCGTTGCTCGTGAAGAAAGTTGGTTACCAGACACTTGCGCCTATCGGTTGCTGGCTGAAGGGAACAAACTGTTTGACTGGCACCCACTGATTAGTGGTCAACCGGATAGCGTATACCAGGCCGGGTTTTCAATTCGTCATCATGTGGTCAGTGAACTTTTTGTTCAACAGGAAGATCTCGAAGACCATTTGATTGAATGGTCGGATGCTGA
>JAZGER010000131.1:0-4566 GCA_036478835.1 Gammaproteobacteria bacterium
AACTCATGTAAGACCTTTGCACATGCAAACACAGAGACTACAACCGCCAGGAAGACATAAAACTTGTTTTCCTGCTGAATCGGGCCCTGGCGATTAAAAAATGTATCGTGCAAAGGTCTCCATGCGCGTTATACCTTACACAAAAGCACTGATTCGTTGCTTATGATAAAACAACACAGGTAAGGTATTGCCTGTAAATCAACAATTAACCTTGATTGATGGCAAGCACATCAGCGACAGAATCCGCTAATGCTGACAAGTCATGGCTGTCAATAAAGTTCTGGCGCGCCTTAGAGCGAGATAACTTGCCTGAAGAAGTTCTCGGCAAAGTATGTAGTGGCACTAACTCAACATAACAATCAATACCGAGCTCCATCCGCACCAGTCGGGCGATACGATCCATTAGTGCAGACCTCTTGCCTTTATCTGACTCGCGGCATTGGACAACCAAAACGCATAATTCATCGTCAGTGGGTAACGGCACTGAAAAAGCCAGTGCATCACTAGTACGAACTTCGGGCTGATGCTCAGCCAGATATTCAAGATCCTGAGGCCAGATATTTCGGCCATTAATAATGATTAGATCTTTCTGTCTACCGGTAATAATAAGGCTACCATTCACACGATAGCCAATATCGCCCGTGTTTAGCCAGCCATCTTCAGACAAAGCATTCCGTGTCTCTTCCGGCTCATTAAAATAACCGGACATGACACTGGGTCCGCGCACAAAAATTGATCCGCTGTGCCGATCCTTTAACGAATGCCCGTTTGCATTGCGTATTTCAACTTCATATTCTGGTAGCGGCGTACCGCAATCAACAAAGCAACGGGCGCGGCCGGGGTTCTCCGATAACTCTATCGGCAAAGCTTCCTGGTGATCGGAGTGGTGATCGCCATCAACACAATCGGTCTTATGGCCTTTGAATAAAGGTGAAAAACTAATGGCCAACGAACATTCTGCCATACCATAGCAGGCTAGAAATGCTTTTTCGTCAAAGCCGGCGGGTGCTAATGCTTTTGAGAATCGCTGCAGTGTTTCTGAACGTATCATTTCCGCGCCAACACCGGCAACACGCCAGTTACTTAAATCGTATTTGCTTGCTTCACCAGGACGCAATCGACGGGTACATAGCTCATAACCAAACGGTGGGCTAAATGAAATTGTCGCTTTTGTCTGTGATAATAAATTCAGCCATTGGCGTGGGCGCATAGCAAATTCACGCGTGTCCAGATAGTCAACGCTAATTTGCGCAGCCACTGGCGTTAGAACCAGGCCTACAAGCCCCATATCATGATAGAAAGGTAGCCAGGAGAAACACCTGTCACCCTTACCCATTTTAACCCCATGACGAATAATACCTGCCAGATTGCTCATCACAGCGCTCTGCTTAATAACCACACCACGTGGGAAGCGCGTGCTACCAGATGTGTATTGCATATAGGCAATATCATCTGCTGACGCAGGCTGGAATTCAAAATCTTTTTCTGGCAAAGCGTCGAAATGACCAGGGTCACCGATCATTTTAAGGCCGAGCCCTTCGCCAGCTTCCTCAAGGAATGAAATATACCCTTCGGGTGCCATGGCAACAGAAGCCTGGCTGCTTTCCAGCAAACCCTTCAACTGAGCAACATAACTCGTGTGCCCACCCAGGTTAACCGATGCAGGTAGCGCAACAGGCACGAGCCCCACATACTGGCAGGCGAAAAAGAAACGTAAAAAATGCGGTGTTGTTTCAGCAATCAATGCGACCCGATCACCTTTGTTAAGTCCAATACCTATTAATTTACGCGCAAGTTTTCTGGACTCATCGCGAAGTTGGCGATAAGGCAGAGTGACAGAAAGTTTACCGCGGCCAGTATAGAAATTGGTGCCAGTCTCGCCTTTTGCAGCATAATCGAGCGCTTCGGACAACGTGGAGAAATCAGCATCTCGAAAAGCAAGGCTATGCAATGTTGGTGTCGGCGTTATTTCCAAAGTTTTCTCTCTTGCCTGGTGGTCGCTCACGCTGAGTCCCTCAAATTATCAGAAAAAGCCACACTGGCTTCATTCTGTATGTCACATTGTTGTTTATTCACAACAAATCTGCGGCTATATATTGTTACAATGGGTAATGGCCGCAGCTATTATTCCTTTAATAGAAATAAAATTCAACTAATTCCCAAGGATATGTTAACGTTTTCACAGAAAAGGCAACAAATGTCGCCTTTTTACTACAATAGCGTGGCCTAAATACAAACATTGCTGCATTAAGGCCACGATGCACGTCTGGCGCTAACAGACGTTGGGCGGTATTATCCAACTTTACAACGACATAGGCACAACCAAAGATTGCAACGTAATGGAAAACTCTGCTGATACAATACGTGTGATCCCAGTAACAACCAGGCAGCATAAAAATCAATTTCTGGACGTTACCCGCCTGATCTACCAGAACGATCCTCACTGGGTTGCCCCGCTTCGTTTTGAAATGCGACAACGGTTATCTGAAAAGAAAAACCCCTTTTTTCGTCACGCTTGTGCCAAAACCTGGCTGGCCATGAGAGGAACGGAGCCCGTAGGCAGGATCAGCGCTCAAATAGACACGTTACAATCTGATAACTCGGGACATTTTGGCTTACTGGAAGGCATTAACAATCAGGCCGTCTTTTCTGCTTTGTTAGAGCAGGCTGAAAACTGGCTAAGAGAAAAAGGCATTTCCACTATCCGAGGGCCGTTTAACCTGTCTATTAATGAAGAATGCGGGATGCTGGTTGATGGCTTTGACACACCACCCTGCATCATGATGAGCCACGCCCTGCCCTATTATAAGAGCCTCATTTCAAATGCTGGCTATGGAAAAGCCATGGATCTACTCGCTTACCTGATCCCGTCTGATTTTGAAGCGCCAAAAGTGATGGCCAGGCTAGCTGAAAGGGCGCTAAAAAAAGTTACCGTACGCACTTTACGGCGTAAACATCTCCAGGAAGACCTCGAAATCCTGCGAGATATTTTTAACGACGCCTGGTCTGAAAACTGGGGTTTTGTGCCTTTTACGCGAGAAGAATTCGAGGACATCGGACAAATGATTTCTTTGCTTGTCGATGACGACTTAGTACAGATTGCGGAAATTGACCAGCGCCCGGTCGCTTTTGTCGTCGCGATGCCTAATATCAACGAAGCTATTCGGGATTTAAACGGCAAATTACTGCCCTTTGGGTGGGTAAAGCTTCTCTGGCGACTCAAAGTCAAGTACCCCAAAAGCGCTCGCACACCGTTACTGGGTGTCAGGAAACAATACCACCATACACCATTAGGTCCTTCTCTCGCCTTCATTGTCATCGAAAAAGTCCGTCGTGGACTGGTTAACCGAAATGTTTCTGATGTAGAACTTTCATGGATTCTCGAAACGAATGACGGTATGCGTAATATTGTTAAAACCATCGGTGGCGTCGAATACAAACGCTATCGTATCTATGAAAAAAACCTGTCTCAGTCATGAGCAACACCCGATCGCAACCAGAATTTACAGCGCTGGTCCTTGCCGGTGACCGTGGAACCGACGACCCACTCGTCGCTGAAGCTGGGGTCGCCTGTAAAGCGCTGGTAGAAATCAATGGCAAACCGATGGTCCTGCGTGTACTGGAAACACTTCAATCGGCAGACTACGTTAGTCACTGCGTTCTTTCCGGGCCAGAACGTTCGCAACTGAAAGGCCAACACAGGATAGAAGATCAGATTAACAACAATCGACTAAATTGGATAAAACCCGAAAAAACACCGAGCACAAGTGCTTATGTTGCCATGCAGTCGATCCCTGAAGACCAGCCGATTTTGTTAACAACGGCCGATCACCCGCTGCTCACCGCAGACATAATAAACAGCTTTTGTCTCCTTAGCCTCAAGGAAGAGGCCGATGTTACCGTTGCGCTATGCCGCTACGAACTCATTAAATCCACCTTTCCTGGTATGAAAAAAACCGTGCTTAAATTCTCTGATGGCGAGTACTGTGGCTGTAATTTATTTTCTTTCCTCACGCCGAACTCAAGAGAACTTGCCAACAAGTGGCGACAGGTAGAAGATGACCGTAAAAACCCATTGCGCGTGATAAAACTCCTTGGCTGGTTTTCCGTATTACGCTATATGACCGGCACCCTGTCGCTGAACGATGCAATGCGCCGCCTTTCCAGAAAGCTGGGTTTACGCATCAGCATCATTGACATGCCCTTCGCCGAAGCTGCCGTCGACGTTGATTCAATTTCTGATCAACAAATTGTTCAGGCGCATTTGACTTCTAGTAAGCGCTCCAGGAAAAAGAAACACTAAAATTGTAGAATAAAATCAAGGTGAGACTTTGCAACGAGCAAGATTTTATTCGGTGGCGAGGTAACACATGGATGGAGGAGGTCATAAATAACCGGCGCCTGATATGCCAGGCACTGCATAATAGACTAGCGATCAACAACGCGTGTGCTATTCCCCTGAAACACAAATTGCTGACGGTCAGAGCGGTATCCCCGCTTCATCATATTGAGCGTCCATTTTTTATCATCTGCAGATATTTCGTAAAGATTATAGCCCGCCTGCTT
>JAZGER010000132.1:0-13467 GCA_036478835.1 Gammaproteobacteria bacterium
GTTTTTTAAACCAATTTCCCGAAGGCGCTATTTTAGATGAAGTGCAACGCACGCCTGATTTATTTTCTTATTTGCAAACCCGGCTTGATGCCGACAAAAAAATGGGGGCGTTTGTATTAACAGGCTCTCAACAATTTGGCATGGTCAGAGGGATCAGTCAAAGCCTGGCGGGGCGAGTGGCCAAAATATCACTGCTGCCCTTTAGTTTAGCTGAATTACAAAGCCAGAAAAAAACGCCAGGGAAGATAGAAGAATTATTGTTTAAAGGACTCTACCCGCCCATCTACGATCGTAAGCTAAATCCACATATTTGGTATAACAGCTATGTAGAAACCTACCTGGAGCGCGATGTCCGTCAGCTGGTGAATGTGCGAGATCTAAGTGCCTTCCAGCGTTTTTTACGTATGTGCGCCGCAAGAACAGGGCAACTATTAAATCTATCCAGTCTGGCCAGTGATTGTGGAATAACGCACAACACAGCAAAAGCCTGGATATCCGTGCTTGAAGCGAGCTATATTGTGTATTTGTTGCAGCCATACCATAAGAACTTTAACAAGCGATTAATTAAATCACCCAAACTGTATTTTTATGATTCTGGCCTGGCATCCTGGTTACTGAATATACAAAGTCATGAGCAATTAGCTACTCATTCAGCTCGCGGACAGTTATTTGAAACCTGGGTAGTCTCAGAGTTATTAAAAGCCCGCTACAACCAGGCCTTACCTTCAAACCTGTATTTCTGGCGAGACAGGGCAGGAAATGAAGTCGATATACTCCTGGATAAAGGCACTAGCCTGCTTCCAGTAGAAATCAAATCAGGACAAACCATCGCTGACGATTTCTTTACCGGGCTGAGAAAATTCGCGGTGCTGGCAGGCAATGATGTCGATCAATCAGTACTGATTTATGGTGGGGCAACGAAGCAGGAGAGAGGGAGTATTATTGCCTTGCCATGGAAACAGATTGGTGATTTATGAGGCCAGGTCGAGATTGCCACTTTCCATCCAGCTAAATGGAGAATTTTGTAGCATTTCTTGGTGAATTCGAGAGTGTCCTATAAGGTGGTATCATATTTGGTACAGAAAAGCACAAAGCATTAAGACCCCCACTTTTTATTTAATCTTTCAGGTATTGTTTCACCAGAGTCGGTAAAAGAAAACAACTGTCCCCAGCGCTGAAACAGGGTTTTCAAATCCCAGTTAGCCGCTTTTCCCTGATCCATATGCAATATGACAGGGTATTGATTGCTCATTACCGCAAACGCGCAGACATCACAGGGTCATTAAGACCATCCTGATTTCAGCAGGGATCAAATTTACCTGGCCCCCAGGATTGTAAAGCCCCCTGTGTCAGGCTATTTGGATGCTATCGAAAAGATCTGATAAAATACCTGCATACCCGGACCGCTGGTCAGCATGATATTTAACTGTGAGTAGGCAACTATGAGTAATCCCTTTCTATTGTTTGGTGCCATCAATGGCTTTCTGTTCGTTGCGCTAGGCGCCTTTGGCTCTCATGGATTGAAAGGTAAGATTCCAGATGATTTGTTCTCTGTCTGGGAAACGGCTGCTCAATATCAGGGAATTCATGCCCTGGCGCTTGTTGCAACTGGGTTGTTAATCCTTCAATGGCCGGATGCCGGTCTTTTTCGTTGGGCTGGCTGGTTGTTCCTGGCGGGAATCATTCTGTTTAGTGGTAGTTTGTATTTACTAGCAGCGACAGGCGCACGTTGGCTCGGTCCGGTGACGCCATTCGGTGGGCTGTCTTTTTTGGCGGCCTGGTCGGTGTTGGCATATGCTTTGTTTGTATTGGATAAAACGCAATAGGATGGTCAATACTGTAGGTTTTGTTTAATTCTCCATATCAGAAAGACTTTCACTCGCCGCGTCACGCACTGCTTTTTCGTCATCATCCAGCATGTTTTTGAGTCGATCGACAGCTTTCTGATGCCCGGTCAAGGAAAGAAAATGACAGGCATCGCTACGCACACGCGGGTCTTCATTCTGACTCAGTGCGGTGATGCCATCTATGTGTTCGCTGAGTGCTTGCGTACCTGAAAAAGCCTCAAAAACAGCGCTGACACCGATGCGGATATTGAGGTCGGTCTCGGTATCGGATGAGAGTAATAGCAGGGCTTCAATAGCGGCAGGGGATTCTTTGATATAGGCTATGGTGTCATCGAGATTGCCAGCCTTGAGTAAATCGTCAAAGTAAATTGCTTCGCCTGTAATGCTATTTGAACGTCTCGCCCATGCATATAATTCATCCTTATTTCGTAGGCCTGTCAGAATAAATTTCCCAATACGAATCCAGGGAACAGAACGAACTTGATGTTTTTCACCTTCAGTTGGGTGGGTATCAAGATTCACCGCTTCCAACTTTCCGATTGACCCTGTTTTAACCAGTTCACTAAGTGCCTGTAAAACGGTAGGGCAATGAGGGCATTGAGAAGTCAGGAACAACAAGGCTCCAGGTGGTGTTTGTAGGTGAGTATTCATGTGGTAATTTCTCCGGCTGCTCTCGCTATCACTTTTGCGTAGGGTGGACATACGATTTTTTTGTGTATTCTCTTTATTCCAGTACGTATTACTCTTAACGCTGTTATTGAAATAGCAGCCAGCAGGTCATCCCTGCAAGCATCATGACGTCGAATGGTTATTTAGAGTAGCTGACAAGGCTAAATATCAGTGGCTATGTTTTTTAGCTGTACTATCAGGCGCCAGAGCTGGAAATTTATGCGTTGCAAACTGACTGTGGCAATTAACACAGGATTCGTTCATTTCTGAGAAGTAAAAATTAATGAGTTCCGGTTTTTCTTTTTTAGCGGCATGAGAAAGCATGCCAGCCAGATAATGAAACCGTTGATCTTTTTCTATGAAGGCAGCAGGTAGTGCAGTGTGCAGTTCTTTTCTCTGGCTTTCAGTGAGACGTTGCTTTAGCAGAAAACCATTTTTCATTTTTTCTGCGGTGACTGCAATGTCTTCCCAGTTTCCAGATATATAGGATGGAATGATAGACATCATTCCATCCTGTAATGCTTTCATTTCCAGAGAAAGTAAGTTGCGCAATGGATCAGACAAGGCTTCAACTCCCACTGCATGTGTGTTCTTATTCTGCGCGTGTTTGTCTTCGCCGTAACTCAGGGAGGGGATAAAGACGATTAAAAGCAGGCTGCGAATAATGTACTTCATGGGCTGTCCAAGTATGGTTTGAGTAGATTGAAAGTCTAACACGAACACATAATAGCTGTTGCGAATTCACTGGTGTTGAGTATCAAGTGTCAGTGACATGCTACTATGTTTAAGTGCAAAAACTTCAGGTGAGGCAGGTGAAAAGCAATACAATCAAGGTTCGAGCTGATGGCCCTTTGCTTTGCAGGGGTGATATCGAAATCTATCATGCTGATGAAACCTTAATACGACAATCAGACGATGTGGTTTTATGCCGCTGTGGAGCCTCTTCAAACAAGCCTTTCTGTGATGGAAGCCACAAAATGATTAACTTTACTGACGATGGGCAATTTACCGATGCCAAACCGGAGGCCTTATCGGGTGAGGGTCCTTTGAAGATTACCGTCAGGGAAAATGCTATGTTACTGATTAGAGGGCCGGTTACCCTGCAAAGTGCTAACCGGCAAAGCGTGACGACGCGTAACAAGATCGCATTATGTCGCAGTGGTTGTTCTGAAAACAAACCCTTTTGTGACGGCAGCCATAGAGATTGTGAATTTATGGATTAAAATCAAGTTAAATCAATAGTATGCAGTGTTTAGTTAATCTTAATAATTAAAAATTACCCGTAAACTTTTTTGTCTTTTTACGGCCAAACTTACCTGTCGTCCGACAGGATTTACCTAAAGAGTCTTGATAAATAGACGCCAATTTATCTATGACGTAATTTAGTGCAACCTGAATTCAACTACTGCAGGTTTGCGAATTTACAGCACAATAACCCATTGGTGGGTTGGAGGTGTCTTAGTGAGAAGGAAGTGGCCACATTTTTGGTTCGCCTGTGCATTGATCGCAACGGCAATGTCTTTGCCGTTTGCGGTCAGCTCTGAAACACAGGCAACCGTCCCCGCCAGCTTTGAAGAAGGCTGGGCAGCTTACGAGCAGGACGATTTTCCTGTTGCGTTATCTATCTGGTCAAATCTGGCCAATAGCGGAAATATCAATGCGCAGGTTAACCTCGGTGTGATGTATGACTATGGTAAAGGTGTAACACAAAACCATAAGCAGGCTGCCAGGTGGTACCGTGCTGCAGCGGACAAAGGCAATGCGATTGCACAATATAACCTCGCTATCTTATTGAGAGCTGAATTGGTTTCCGGCGATGAAAATTTAACTGCTGAGCACTGGCTGAAACAGGCAGCTTCCCAGGGTTACGAAGGTGCCCGCGTTGAGTTAAAGGAAATGAATATTCCATTCTCGCAAAAAACCTCAGTTGCAAAATCATTTGATCAATACGCAAAAACCAACGCGTATGTTGAGGAACCGGTTTCGGTAGGAACCGCCTGGCCTGTTGCTGCAGGGTATGCTGTCACCAACCACCATGTTGTCGCTGGAAAAACAGATGTGTCGTTAATTTTGCACGATGGAAGCGAAGTGCAGGCGTATGTGATTGGACAAGATGAAAAAAATGATATTGCTTTCTTGAAAGTGACAGGGACAGCTGTATTACCTCCCGCCTTACCCTTATCGGGTCAAGCGTCAGCGTTAGGCGCTAGTGTATTCACGATTGGATTTCCTCGAATTGATATCATGGGAAAAACGCCTAAATTGAGCCAGGGTATTATCAGCGGTGAAAATGGCTTGCGAGATGATCCGACTAGCTACCAAATATCAGTGCCTATTCAGCCTGGAAACAGTGGCGGACCTTTACTTAATATGAAGGGCGAGGTCGTCGGTATGATTACTGCGATGCTGGGGCAAGTGACGAATGAAGGGGCTGAGACGGCACTAATTCCAAATATTAATTACGCTGTCAAAGTCGATATTATTAAGGATTTCCTTAGTGAAATGACAGCTAGTCACTCAGTGCACGATGAATTAGCGCCTGTTTCTGCCGGCCTGGAAGACCTGGCCAGTCGAGTCAAAAACTCTGTATTAATTGTTATGGCAGAATAATCACAGCTAGCTAAAAAACCTTACCTGGCAAGTGCAATGGTCGGTTTCGATATCTGAAAAATGGGATAAGAAGCATACCGGCAATAAAGCCGCCAATATGCGCCCCAAAAGCCACACCACCTTCCTGGCCTGCTGACGTATACGAACTAAATAGCTGCATACCAAACCAGAAAGCAAGCACAAAACCTGCAGGAATCCGCATTGTTTGCAGGATAAACCCCAGTGGAATAGCCACCAGAACTTTTGCCTTAGGGTAGAGCAACAGATAGGCGCCCAGTACACCAGAGATCGCACCACTGGCACCAATCATCGGTACGGTTGACGTCGGGTCAGGAAGCGCCTGTGCAAAAACGGCAGCAACACCACAGAGTAAATAAAACAAAATAAACCGTTGATGCCCCATCGCATCTTCAATGTTATTTCCAAAGACCCAGAGAAACAGCATGTTCCCTATCAGGTGCATCCAGCCACCGTGCATAAACATCGACGTAAACATGGTTGCCCAGGCAGGGATCACTGCTAACTCTGGAGATAATGCCTGGCCACCCACAAGCGCGGCTGGGATGACGCCCAGGCTGTACATCGTTGTCTCTAATGCAGGGCCGAGCGAAAGTTCCCAGAAAAAAACCAGAATACAAATGGCCATAAAGGCAACGGTTAATATCGGCTGAATAGAGGTTGGGTTATCATCGTGCAGTGGGAACATGGAGCTATCCTTTGGAGATGTATTGGTATTTGGTAGGGGCACCGTTTTTTTATTTGTTCGATGAATCATATTTTGTTTTGGTGTAACTAGTCAATATGTAAGATGATTGCTTTAATTCGCTGAAATAAGCACCAATAAATGGGTGTTATATAGCCGAAAGCCATGAATATGAGCTAAATTTATCGATAGCCTATATATTTCTGATTCGAAAGATGAAAAAATAGCCATACCGGGAATGTTTTTAGCTGCAATATCGTGCAGTGGCTGTCTCGGCTATTGTAAAGGTGATTTATGAGTGATCAACCCGCAACCCGACCCCAGGTTCCTGAGGGGAAAACGAGATATTTGACAACCCGTCAGAAAAAACCAACTGAAACGGGTTATGTCGGATATGACACTATCTGGGAGCCAATGCAGAAAGAAGTGCCTTATACGACCCCAAAACGGCCGTAAGCTCCGCTGGTAGCTGCGCGAGCTTTATCGCGCAGCATATTCAGCATATTGGATTCAGGATGAAAGCAGGGATATCAAGCCCTGACCTTGAGCTCTATCATGCTGGATTAATAACTATATCCTCACAACAGCGTTCTTAGGCTGTTTCTCTTTATTATCTCTCTGATATCGTTAATGAATTTCTTTTCAGGCATTTCATTCAGTGAAAATCGGCAATTTACAGCTTTGGTTTTTCATGTTTCCAACGTTTATAGAACCAGATCCAGTTTGAAGGTGCTTGTTGAATGTCATGTTCCAGGGCGCTGATGTAGTGTGCCATGATGCGGTCTTCTGAAAGTGTGTCTTCCTTTGCAGAGAGCCGTTCAAATGTCAGTTGGTAGTGACCTCTAGCTGTGCGCTGCATATGCCCGTAGAAGATAGTGGCGTGGGTGATTCTTGCAACGCGTGGTATGCCCGAATAAAAAGCGGTTTCGATTCCCATGAACGTGGCCCAGTAGCGCTTTTCTTCTGGTCTGGGGGCGAGGTCTGCGGCCATGGCGATCCAGGCAGATGTTTGCCGCCTTTTCTGTAGCTCGGTGACAATTTGATCTGTTGCGATGAGTTCGCTACCAAAGCGTGTGCGAAGCTTGATGAGTAGCTTGTCGAATGCCGGGTGACTGATGCGTTTATAGACCACGGCGGGTGGTCGAGTGTATCGGGCAGCACAGGCCAGTTGCAGCCATTCCCAATTTCCAAAATGTGATGTGACCAGTAAAACGGGTTGGTTGTTATTCAGAAGATTTGCGAGGAGTTCTGGGTTTTTAATCGTCACTCGTTCTTGAAGCTTTGCTTGATTCATACGTAATGTTTTTATCAGCTCAGCGAGAATGTCCAGATGATGCTGGTAAGTCTGCCGGGCTAGATGTTGTATAGCCTGGTTATTTAAATGGGGGAAAGCACGCGTTAAGTTATTAGTGAGGAGCGGTCGTTTATAGTGAAATACTGAAAACAGTAACCCTGATAAAATCGAACTAAGCAGATATAGAAAGCTGAGCGGCAGAAAAGAGAGTAGCTGTAAAACGAAGACAAGACTGTTGTCAAGAATAGAGGAAAGTAAGGATGTATGTGGTTGAGGCTTTTGCACAGTTTGTTTGTTCGTGATATTAGCTAATCACTGTTGGAGTAATTAAGCTCATTTAGTATAAATTTCCTGATCACTCTCGTTCGAGAAAAACTTTTTCCAGAAATAACCACCCGGGTAGTCTTTGCCCGTTTGTACGTAATGCAGTGACTGGGGATCATTTATTAGCAGTCTCATTTGCCGGTAGGCCTGGGCGTTCCCACAGAAAAGCAATCGATCGGTGTCGTCAATATGAGTACTCATATTGGGCATCAAAATTCGATTGTCGTCCTGCCGGGCAAGTAATGGGATACAGGATAGTTGTGCTTTATAATCTCTGGGGTCAGTGCAGATATCGCGCAATAAAATCGCTTGCCCTTGCAGGAGACCATTATAAATAGCGGGTGCTCTGGAGGGTGTGATCTCAATTTCCCAGGTTTCCAGCATGCCATTTTCGATAGTTCCTAGTACGCGGCTAAGGAGGATATTTGCCCACTCATCCTCTTTTTCGTAAGCCAGCTCAAGGAAGTCCTGAAGCAGCGGGGTTTTGATTAAACCAAGAATGTATTTCGCTGCAATGGTTTCAGGGTGCATTGTCATGTGAATTTTTGCGGCATCAAAAATCGCATTATTTCGTAACAGATTTTGTCGGGAGACAGTAAATATTTCGGGGTTGAGATCACGCGCAGTAATGATGATTGACAGGTTGTTTGTGTCGTCATCGGTGCCAGCAATAATACCCACAGCATCAGAAATGTTGGCCATTTTTAGTGTGTCAGCTTCTGTTCCACGAGCCTCAATGGTGGTTTTGGGCGCCTCGGTGCTGTTGGTATCTGCTTCAATCAGCGTGGTTGGAATATCTTCTTTGGACAAATAGTGGCTAACGGATTTTCCAAAACGGCCAAAGCCACACAACACCCAGTTTCCTCGCGGAGGATCCTGGAAATCTGTTAGTGGTTTGTCTGAAGAAGAGGTAAGCCACTGATGGACAAGATACATGCTCGGCGAATGAAACATCATGGCGAAGTGTTGCCCGAAGACATCAAATGGGTCGATAATATGGTCTGTGCCGAATGAGGCCATGTTAGCGGCATTATCAAGATTGTCAGACTGGCAAATAACCTTGAGTTTTGGAGTCAGTAATTTGCTGCTGATTGCAATAGTTAAATTCTGTTTGTCCGACCCTGTGAGCGCGATTACTGCACGACATTGTGGGTGCTTGATGCCGGCGGCCAGTAAGGTTTCTGAATCCGCGGCATCGCCAGTCAGCGAGGGGACTTCGATTTGTATGCCATCAATTTCCAGATCGAGTATTTTACTTTCATTGCAATCAATAACCACGCAATTGATCCCCCGGCTACTGAGTTCATGCACCAGTTGACTGCCGGCATCGCCGTATCCACAGATGATATAAAAGGGTGTTTGCAGGTTGCGTACGGCTTTTGTGAATCGAGCGAAAGACAGGACTTGTCTAAAACCTTTATCCTGTAACAGACTCAGCAAGGACCCTATGCCATAGAGCCATGTGATGACAGTTGCGTAGATAATAACGGTTGTCCACATCCGCTGGGCATCGGTAAAAGGATAAGGAATTTCGCCAAAGCCGATCGTTGACCCCATAAAACTGACAAAATAGAAGGCATGAAAGAAGTCCATACGCCAGGGGTTTCCCTGGTCATCGATACCCGGTATTAACACCAGTCCGAGAATGGCAATAGAATAAGTAATCACCAGAACAATCAGTGGCCATCGCAGGCGCCTGAAGAGTAGAAATAAAATGCGTTGCATTAGGCTAGCGGCGTAACGTCGCTGTTTCGACGACCAGAAGCGTGACAGACACAAGGTTCGCCAGCAGGGCTCCGCCAGACAAAGAGACAATTATTGACATAATGCCCGGCGTCATGGGCATTTCGGCGACATAAATGGCGAAAGCCCAGACCAGTGTCGCAGCAATTAATTGCAGGTCGGCGACCAGGCTGGTGGCCAGTAGCAGGGCACCGATATGTGCGCGATCACCGAATTTCATAATGGTGGCTATCAGGCTGACGACAAGGGCAGCAAACAGCTCATAGGCAGTATGGTGCAGTGGATCATCCAGGTCGCCGATAAAAAAGCTGAAATTAAGCGTTAGGGCTAATACCGAGAAAAAGGCAAAGATTATTTTTTCCAGACTCATAATTTGTTGTACCTGCTTTTGAGCAAACTGAAGGACCGCTTCATGAAGCTAGCATTATGCCGCAGCGCGCAGGTTAATTCACGGTTTTGCTACATGTTTATTTGATGGGGTGCTGGCATTGAACCTGCCTGAGATTATGTCATCATAGCAAATACGAACATGTTGTGGATGCGCCTGTGCAGGAGTACATCAAATGAATCTGGGGGATTTTCTGATTGAGAACGAGGTCATGATGCGCCTGGGGTTTTTTTTCGGTATGTTTTTAGTTATGGGGTTGTTGGAATTAGCTTTTCCAAGGCGGAAATTATTATTTTCAAAAACTATTCGCTGGCTTAATAATATGGGCCTGGTGTTTCTAAATTCTCTATTACTTCGCATTCTTTTCCCTCTGGCTGCGACAGGTGTCGCTGCCTGGGTTACGAGCCACAGCTGGGGTTTTCTCAATATTTTCAATATTGGCACGCCGTTGAGTTTCATTGTGTCGATACTTATATTAGATATGGCGATCTGGGCGCAACATGTTCTTGTTCACCATGTTCCTGCCCTGTGGCGGCTACATCGGGTACATCATGCTGACCCGGATTTCGATGTCACTACAGGTGCACGCTTTCATCCTCTGGAGATTATCTTTTCCATGCTACTTAAATTTCTCGTTATTCTTCTGTTGGGGCCATCGGTGGCAGCAGTGATCGTTTTTGAAATACTATTGAATGCTACTGCGATGTTTAATCATGCTAATGTGCGTTTGCCAACTAGTCTGGACCGATATCTTCGCCTGATAATGGTGACACCGGATATGCACCGTGTGCATCATTCGATGATACGGTCTGAAACGAATAGCAATTTCGGTTTCAATCTTCCCTGGTGGGATTATCTGTATGGGACCTATTGTTCGCAACCGGCAAAAGGGCATGAGGCTATGGAGATCGGTATACCTGAATTTCAAAATACAAAACAGATTACCCAATTGCAGGGTATGCTGACGATACCTTTTGTTTCTGAACAGACAACGCACCGTGGTAAACGCTAATGCATGAAACACTTGGTCGACTAAAACAAACGAAATTCCCTGCATTGACTCGTGATGCTTTGACGACGCTTCAGGTGAATCTGGGGTATCTTTGCAATCAGTCCTGTTTGCACTGCCATGTCAATGCAGGCCCGAAGCGCAAAGAACTGATGTCTAAAAGCTTGATTGACTGTGTGCTCGACTTTATCCGCCAGGAAAATATTCGAGCGCTTGATCTAACCGGTGGTGCACCTGAGATGAACAAGGATTTTTGCTATCTTGTGACAGAAGCCAGAAAAATGGGCGTGGCTGTAACTGATCGCTGTAATTTGACGATTTTAAATGAGCCGGGTTATGAATACCTGGCCGAGTTTCTGGCTGAACAGCAGGTGGAAATCGTCGCCTCGTTGCCCTGTTATCTGGAAGAAAATGTAGAGTCACAGCGTGGCAAGGGTGTTTACCACTCTAGTATAAAGGCACTAAAGACGTTAAATGGTCTGGGTTATGGTATCAAGGAGAGCGGTTTGACACTGAGTCTGATGTACAACCCGAATGGCCCAACCCTGCCACCCAATCAGGCGGTATTAGAGAAAGATTACAAGCGAGAGCTGTTTGCCCGTCATGGTATCGTATTTACTGCATTGTACGTGCTTGCCAACATGCCGATTCAACGGTTTGGTAGTACGTTGATTTCTCATGGTGGATTTAATGATTACATGCAACTCCTGCAATCGGCGCATCAGGAGACGAACCTGAGCACCGTTATGTGCCGGTCGTTAATCAGTGTTGACTGGCAGGGTTATGTGTATGACTGCGATTTTAATCAGATGTTGGATATGCCTCTGGACGGAAAAAAAACGCATTTGCGAGATTTGCAGGGACGAGATCTTACCGGTCAGTCAATTGATGTTGCCGGCCATTGTTATGGTTGCACGGCAGGTCAGGGCAGCAGTTGTGGCGGTGCGCTTTAGTTCGGCAGGGCGATGCGAATTTCAATTATTATTCCGGTTGTCAACGAGTCCGCTCAAATTCTGAAAACGCTTCTTCCATTACAAGTCATGCGCCAGAGGGGCGCTGAGATTATTCTAGTAGACGGCGGGAGTTCAGATAATACGCCTGATATCGCCAGGCAATATGTTGATGCAGTTGTTGTCTCCCCAAGGGGGCGTGCCAGGCAAATGAATGCTGGGGCGAGGGTCGCCACCGGGGAAGTCTTCTGGTTTTTACACGCAGATACGCTAGTCCCTGACAATGCGGATGTACTGATCAGAGAAAAAACTCAAACAGGGGCGTTTCTCTGGGGCTGGTTTCAAGTCAGCCTGTCCGGGACTGGCCTGTCATTTCAGCTCATCGGTTTTATGATGAATTTGCGCTCCCGATTGAGCGCTATAGCGACGGGTGACCAGGGGATTTATATTGGGAAACAGACCTTTATCACAGTGGGAGGCTACCCTGATATTTTGTTAATGGAAGATATAGAGATCAGTAAACGCCTGAGTAAAATTCAACGACCTTTCGTTATCCATCATAAAATAGTTACTTCAAGTCGGCGTTGGGAAAAAAATGGTGTCTTGCGCACTGTTTTTCTGATGTGGCTATTGAGGTTGGCGTATTTTTTGGGTGTCTCGCCATCAAAATTACGTGAGTGGTATGAATCGTAAAATAGAGTACCTGTTTCCTGACAGTGAAATTATGATTTTTACGAAAGCGCCAGAAATCGGGGAATCTAAAACACGTATTGCACAAACAACCGGGCTAGAACTGGCTGCAAGCTTCAGTGGACGGTTGATTGAACATGCCGTCAAGACCGTCGTTGACGCTTCGCTGGCTCCGGTCTCAATCTGGGTTGCTGATAAACCTGATCATCCGTTTATTCAGTCGCTGATCTCTAATTATCCGCTCTCAGTTTTTCCCCAGACCGACGGGACGCTTGGAGACAGAATGTCAAATGCGCTTGACACTCGATTGGCGTCGAAACACTCTGTCGTTTTGATAGGGTCTGATTGCCCGTTTATTAACAGGCCGTATTTATTGTCTACGCTTACGCAGTTAAAACATGACAGGGACATCGTTATCGGGCCGGCAGAGGACGGAGGTTATGTATTGATTGGCCTGAGAAAAAACGATAAACGGTTGTTTGAAAACATTGCCTGGAGCCAGGATTCTGTCATGCAGCAGACGCGCAAACAGGTAGATCAGTGTGGGTACCGCCTATTTGAATTAGACATGCTAAGCGATATCGATTATTTTGAGGATATACAACGTTGGCAACCGTTGATTACCTCGGTGCCGGCATTACAGGAATGGTTACAAAACTCTGGAGAAACTGATGGATAATGTCAAAGCAGATGAGATCAGAAATAGTGTCAGAAATGCGTATGCTGAAGTGGCTCAAGCGAGTGATCAGCAAAGTGGTTGTGGTGAGGCAAGTTCCTGTTGCGGTGTGTCAGATGATGAACAGATCAATGCACTCATATCGACGCGTCTAGGCTATTCAGAAAAAGATCTGGAAAATGCTCCCGTCGGAGCAGATATGGGGCTGGGTTGTGGTAACCCTAGAGCGATTGCCAGCCTTAAAGCAGGAGAAGCTGTACTTGATCTGGGTAGCGGTGGTGGCTTCGATGCTTTTCTTGCAGCACAGGAAGTTGGAGAGACAGGTTTCGTTGTTGGTGTCGATATGACGCCTGCAATGCTCTCTAAAGCGCGTAAGAATGCAGAGAAGGCAGGTTTCACACAGGTAGAGTTCCGTCTCGGAGAAATTGAGCATTTACCCGTCGCTAATGATTCGATTGATGTCATCATTTCCAATTGCGTCATCAATTTGTCCCCTGACAAGGCACAAGTGTTTGCGGATGCTTTTCGTGTTTTAAAACCCGGTGGCCGGTTGGCAATTTCTGA
>JAZGER010000133.1:0-2501 GCA_036478835.1 Gammaproteobacteria bacterium
TTAAGCGACGATAAGCTTTCTTTATCTGCGCATCGGTCGACTCACGGGTGACACCTATTATCTCATAAGCTTCATTAAGCATCTGCCCGGGGCTAACCTGAGCACCGTGCCGACCTTGCTGGCCACCGCTTCCAAAGTGCCGCGCATTCTTTACCAGCGCTTCAATCTGCTGGAATTCAAGCTCACTAAACTCAAGACGAATACGAATGTGATTGAGCAACCTCCGTTCACCTGAGTGCAATTCGCCATCGGCATAGCCGACGTGCATGAGTATCTCGATAAACATGCGAATCAGATCCCGGTACTGACCGCAGTCCTGTCGAAACTGTTCCAGCGTCTGCTCTAACGGAAAATCGGGTTGCTTGCCTTTTGAAAAAAGCTCAATCGCTTCCTGTCGGCTGGACTCATCCAGCTGCATTTGCGTCATAACATCGCGGGCAAACCGTATTTCAGTATCGGTCACCTGCCCATCGGCCTTGGCAAGTGCACCCATGACAGAAAACAGCGAAGTAAAAAAATGTCGCTGTATGCGCTGCCGGTCAGCACCTCCAACCCGATGAACCCTGACACCTGACACACCCTTATCGAAGCTATTCCCTACCCAGATCCCGATCAGGGCACCAAAAAGGCCACCGACCCAATAACCAAAAAAACCACCTAGAATTTTTCCAAACACTGCTTTTTACCTTATGTAACTCTTGAATTTGTAGTAATTTTACATTATTCCTTGCAAATATTTAAAAATGTTCTATTTTTAAATAACAAGCGGGGTCAACTTACTTCCAACTGTTGAAAAGTTGCGACTTCCACTTCTCCTCCAGATGCGAGTGCAATACGCGCATTGGTTCTTCGGGCAGCAGTAGTGCTGCCCGAATTTTTTTATCTGCATTTTCAACCCACTATCTTTTCTGCCTAAAGTTTACATTAGCGGGCCGTTAAAGGAGTACAGTCACCAACAGGGGAATGGCATGGTTCGTCACTTTAAAATGCTGGATGGAAAATGGGAAGATAGCCATGACACCCATCAGAACGGATCAAGCTCTCAGGAAAAAGAAACTTCGCAACCTGCACTGCAACTTCGCGAAGTTGAAACACAAGTATCGCAAGACCCTTCATTATCTGAGATCAATGCACGATTTAGCCTGCTTGAAATTGCAGCAAAAAAAGACTAATCATTTTCATTTGAGCGCACAAAGCATCAGCGCTCATCGTAGCGCGGTATGCTATCAGTCCTCAGCCAGATAAGCCCACCTCGAACTGTCGTCTCCAACGCACGCAACTGATCGCCGAGACAGGGGCCCAGCACACAAACTCCATCTTCTATTCCGAACTGCGCGTCATGCGTCGCACACTGAATTCTATCTCCATCCAGATTTAAAAATTGATCCTGCACCCAATCAAGAGGCCCACCTGTATGCGGACAACTATTCTCATAGGCATACACAACACCGTCTGAAAGCACCAGAAATAAATTGATCCTATCACCCCTCACCGAGACACTGAAACTTCTAGTATCACCTTCTTCAAGATCATTCCTGGCGCAGAGCATCACCTCTTCATTTTTCATATTCATTCCTATCTACCGTTCATCCCGGAACGAGTCGATGCAAACCCTGCTGCCCGCATTTTTTACCTGCCAGCCTGCATGCACTGTTAAGCGCAGCCTCAAGTGGAAGCTGGCGCAAACAGGCGTCAACAATAGCCGCATTAAATGTGTCACCTGCCCCCAGTGTATCGATAACTTTCTCGGGAATATATGCAGCTGAAGCCACTCGGTTACCCTGCTGCGTTAAACCGATCGCACCTTTGCTCTCCAGACTACAAATACAATCTGCCTGATCAACTTGCTTATGTACCTTATGTAACAACTGTTCAGGCGACAGACCCACCGCATCCGCATACGACTTTGAAAATAACAGAACATCAGCTAACGGAAATATTTTATCGATACTGTCTCGTTTTTTTTCAATCTCAAGAGAAATCTGACATGCCGGTACCTGAGCTCGAACATGTCTGAGCATTTTTTCTGTTTCATCAACATTGCGCCCCTCAAAATGCACCCAGTCAAATGGGGTCAAATTAATCGCTGCAAAATCCTCAAACATTAATTCCGGCATGTCACGGTAATGCACAATCGTTCTGGAGCCGTTAGTATTATTTACGATGACCGCTGAAACAGGTGCCACACCACTTTGAAGCCTTTTGGTATGCGATAAATCGATATTATAATGACGCAGTTCATCAATAATAATTTGGCTTTCCGGTTTTTCTACCCAAACGCCTGACCAGCTGCATTGATGTTGTAACTGACTTAATACAACCAGTGAGTTTGTGGCGTTCCCGCCACGCCTATGACAAAAATGACTGGCTCTTAATTCCTGGTTTTCATCGGGATAGCCATCCACATAAAACACCCGGTCGATGGTTGCGGTACCCACTGCAAGTATTGTTGCCATGCCTCTAGACTATAGCAACAAAAAAATCTGTCAATACCTATATTA
>JAZGER010000134.1:0-3855 GCA_036478835.1 Gammaproteobacteria bacterium
CTTGAGGCCTTTGCACGATACATTTAATAACCGCCAAGGCGCCAAGATCGCCAAGAAAACAAGCTTGTTTTCGCACTTCGTGCGAATAAACTCTTATATCTTCTTGGCGTCCTTGGCGCCTTGGCGGCTTTAGTCTCTTGCGTTTGCATCGTGCAAAGGTCTCACTATAATTATTCAGAAATTGACGATTGAGGTAAGCAATGAAAAAAATTGAAGCGATTATTAAACCCTTCAAGCTGGATGATGTACGCGAAGCATTATCAGAAGTGGGTATTAATGGGATGACAGCTATAGAGGCGAAGGGTTTTGGCCGTCAGAAGGGACACACCGAATTATACCGTGGCGCTGAATATGTTGTCGATTTCCTGCCAAAAATTAAACTTGAAGTCGTGATTAAGGATGAAGATCTTGAGCGTTGTATCGAAGCGATCACTGATTCTGCGCGGACTGGAAAAATTGGCGACGGAAAAATCTTTGTTTCAAATGTGGAAAATGTCGTGCGGATTCGAACCGGCGAAACCGGTGAAGAGGCCGTTTAACGCTCGTTGGTTTCCAGTACTCGCTGGGCATCTGCTGCCAGTTCCTGCATATCCATTTTCTGGTAGGCTCTGACCAGAATTTTCAGCGCTTCTTTAACGGCCGGCGTGCGCTGGTAATTTTCAATCACATAGCGTGCGCGATTTGCCGCCGCAATATAGGCGCGCCTTTTGACATAGTAATGGGCGACATTGATTTCATATTTTGCCATTTGATTGTGCAGATGGATAAGTCGTTTCTTTGCGTCTTCGCTGTATTGGCTGTCAGGGTAGCGCTTGACTAATCGGGTGAAATCATTAAACGCGTCACGCAGTGCGCCGGTATCACCGTCTGAAGGGTCTTTTCTGGATAATCTGGAAGTGATCGAATCTCCACGGTTGAAATTGACCAGGCCGCGTAAATAACTCGCGTAATCGAGATGCGAGCTACCGGGATTGTTTTTGATGAAGCGATCAATTGTGGCAATGGCCGATTCGGCTTCACCAAATTTATAATAAGCGTAGGCTATTTCCAGTTGCGCCTGCTGGGCGTATTGGCCAAAAGGATAGCGTATCTCCAGCGTTTCGAAGGCAGTAATCGCTGTTTCGTAGTCACCACGATCTAAAGACGCTTTGGCGCGCACGTAAAGCTCATCGGCCGCCTGTTCTTCGGTGGGTTTGACAGTCGTCGTGCTGCAACCCGACAGGGCAAGCAATACGAGAAGAGTAAACAGGGGTATCAGGCGCATTCTCTGTAAGTATCCAATATAATGTCAGTTTTTCCAGCTACGAATTGTAGTGACTAACCGGGGGTCTGTCATCTATGTCGCAACGAATACAGCTAACCGGCGAGATTCAGGAAGAATCAGCGGGCAAACGCTTAGATCAGGTGCTTGCCCAATTGTTCCCGGCTTATTCCCGAAGCCGCCTCCAGCAATGGCTGAAGCAGGGTGATGTCTTGCTGGATGGTCAGCATTGCAAGGCGAAATTTAAGGTGCAGGGCGGGGAAACGGTTACTGTCGATACGGAATTAGCAGAGGAAGTCGAGGTAAAGCCGCAGCCAATTGAGCTGGATATCTGCCATCAGGACGACAGTATCCTGATTATCAACAAACCTGCCGGGCTGGTCGTTCATCCTGCGGCAGGTAACCTGGATGGGACCCTGCAGAACGCGCTTTTATACTTTGATCCTGCCCTTGTTACTGTCCCTCGATCGGGCATTGTTCACCGGCTGGATAAGGAGACCAGTGGGTTACTGGTCGTGGCGCGAACCCTGGAGGCTCACCATTCGCTGGTTCAGCAGTTGCAGGAACGACAGATGCACCGGGAGTATCTTGCCGTGGTACACACCGTGTTAACAGGGGGCGGGACCATCGAAGAGCCGATTGGCAGGCACCCACGCGATCGATTGAAAATGGCCGTCGTGAATGATGGCAAAGAAGCCATCACCCATTTCCGCATTGATCAACGTTTTCGCACGCACAGCCTGGTCAGGGTGCAGCTGGAAACTGGGCGTACCCACCAGATCCGCGTGCATATGGCGCACCGGCATACCCCGTTAGTGGGTGATCCTACCTATGGCGGTCGTTTCCGTATGCCTAAAAAAGTGACCGAATCTTTAAAACTGCAACTGCACCTATTTCGCCGTCAGGCATTACACGCCATTCGACTGGAGCTCACTCACCCGGCGTCTAGAGAACACTGTTCGTGGTCTTGCCCGGTGCCTGACGACATGCAGGCATTAATTGATGCGTTGCAGGAAGATGTAGCAGAGTATGAAGGCCATTGAACTGATTCGGCCTGACTGGCCTGCGCCGGCGTCTATTGTGGCGTGTGTATCTACCCGCGTTGGGGGTGTGAGCCTGCCCCCTTTTGATGCGTTAAATCTTGCGCTCCATGTGAGTGATGACCCTGAAGCAGTCGTTAAAAATCGGCAATTGCTAAAGGCGTCAGCGATTATGCCTGCCGCCCCTTGCTGGTTGAATCAGGTGCATGGAAATACGGTGATTGATGCTGCTCGGCTGGATCAGACGGTGCCGGAGGGCGATGGCGTCTACACGAATAAAGCTGCTGTGGTTTGTTCGGTTCTGACAGCGGATTGCCTGCCGGTTTTGTTTACCGATATCCATGGATGCTGTGTCGCAGCCACGCATGCCGGGTGGCGCGGACTGGCCAATGGTGTGTTAGAGGCGACGGTTGCCAGTCTGCCTGTTCCTGTTGAAAATATACTGGCATGGATGGGGCCTGCGATTGGTCCTGAGGCTTTTGAAGTGGGCACGGAAGTCAGAGATGCATTTCTCGCGCTGGGCTCAGATGCCGAGCTTGCTTTCAGACCTGCAAAAAAGCCAGCACACTGGTATGCGAATTTATATCAGTTAGCGAGAGCAATTTTGTCGAGAGCGGGTGTCACACGACTCTATGGGGGAGGGTTTTGCACCTATACAGAGTCTGCACGCTTTTTTTCCTACCGCCGGGACGGTCAGACTGGCCGGATGGCTAGCTCTATCTGGATTGCCAGTTAAGGCTACCCCCCGATAAAGCCTGCCTGTATTATCCTCCCTTATGTCATTATTCGTCTGGATTTTACTGTTCTGTCTGTTGGGCGGCGTATTAAGCGTTATCGCGGCTTCCCTGTTTCTGGTGTTGCCTGAATCGCTGCGTTCACGGCTCATTCCCCATGCCGTGAGTTTTTCAATTGGCGCCTTATTGGGCGCGGCCCTTCTGGGTCTGTTGCCACATGCTTTAGCGGCAAATGGTGTTGAGGATTTTCACCACATTACGGGCACTGTCTTACTGGGGATCTTTGTTTTTTTTCTGCTGGAAAAACTGGTTCTATGGCGGCATTGCCACTCAGATCATTGCGAAGTGCATGGTCAGGATGAGCCGGGTCATACCGCGGCAGGCACGTTAATATTGATTGGTGATGGCCTGCATAATTTTATCGATGGTATTTTAATTGGAGCCGCTTTTTTAACCGATATCCATCTGGGCATAGTCACCAGTGTGGCTGTGGCAGCGCATGAAATTCCTCAGGAGGTGGGTGATTTTGCGGTGTTGCTGCATAGCGGTTACACCCGCAAGAAGGCCTTCCTGTTTAATATCCTGTCCAGCCTGGCGACAGTTCTGGGTGGTATGCTCGCCTGGTTTAGTTTGCAAAATCTGGAAGCTCTGATCCCGTATGTGCTGGCCATCGCCGCTTCCAGTTTTATTTATATTGCCGTAGCGGACTTAATCCCTGGGCTGCATAAGAGGGTCGAGCTTGCAGTGACTATTAAACAGGTTCTGTTGATTGCAGCCGGTGTCGCGGTGATTGCGATCACGCATTCCAGTTTGCACAATT
>JAZGER010000135.1:0-10222 GCA_036478835.1 Gammaproteobacteria bacterium
GGCAGCTGCCCGCCTTGCGCAAAACTGACCGTATCAATATCCACCTCAACAATACCTGAAACCTGCACCGGTAAATTACCACTGGCCAGTAAAATACTCAGATCGAGCGACCCTTTCACAGCTGAAATACAGGGCTGCTTATTCCATTGACTGCCCGCATTCAGAGAGACAGGCTGACCCTGCCACTGCCCTTTTACGTGGTAACCCAGACAACCCTGCAGTAAAGTCAGGGGGTTCAGCGCCCAACTCGCCTTGTCGATCTGTTGATCCTGGTAATTTACCTGAGACGCCTGACCACGCCATAAGCTGCCGGTCACGCCCGAAATTGCCAGCCCGGGCAATTGTTGCTGCGCACGCTGGATGACCCAGCTTGCCGGCGCCTGCATTGCCATAAAAATAATATACGAGACCGCGCCAACCATAACTCCCAGCCAGACTTTACTCATGCGCTGCCGTCCTGCAAGGTGATACGGGCATCGACAAACCCAGGTGTTTGAGGGGCGATATTCACGGCGTTAGTTTCAACCTGAAACTCGCGTGTCATCGAGCCCAGCCAGATAATGATCTTGTCAAACTCGGCTTTTTCGAACCAGATTTTTACACCCTTACTGCCATCCGGCTCAATGCGTTTAATCTGCCCACCCAAACCACTGCTGCGAGCCGACTGGTCGACAACGGATAAGAGGGATCTGCCACCGAGCCCCTGACCTCCCGACGTCGTTTGCTTCAGCGCCTGAACTTTTGCTGCAGCCCCTCGCATCCACTGCAAGGTTTCTTCCTGTGTCTGGACGGTTCCCTGTAAAGAGTGGTATTTAGATACCAGGGGGGAAATCATCAGGGTGTACAAAAGGAATGCCGTCAGTAAAATGCTGGCAACAATGACCATTATCCGCTCTTTATATTCTAGCCCGTTAAACCAGTCCTTCATGATGCCGCTCCTTCAATACGCACTCGGCTTTTTACCTTCTGTCCTGCTTCTGTCGTCGCTGACAATATCTCGGCCGTCAACTTTCCAGTTTGCGTGAGCTTTTGTTTCAATGTGTCCAGCAATTGCAGGTTATCAGCTAATAACTCGAGTTCCAGATGACCATCCCGGAAATTTGCCCCATTAATTGTAATCCCCTGGGTTTCGCGTAGAACGTCACCTGTCTGCCCCATAAGAAAAAGGAAGCTGGCGCTGCTGGTGCCTGTCTGGCTTTGCAGTTTCTTCAGCTTCTGTTCCATTTGCACACGCGGATTGACAACCCGTTTGGCATTGGGGAATGTGTCTCGGTAGAGCTGCTCAATTTTCGAAGCCAACGTATTTTTTTGCTTCGAAAGCTGCGCATAATCCAGACCACTGGAAAACAACAGGGTCACTAGCCCGGCCAGGAATAACGCCGCAGTGACACGCCACGGATTTAACAATTCACGAATATTATCTTTCTGACTATATTTACCCTGCAATAAATCGATCGATTGTTTGTTCGCTATTCCACGCGCGAACAATTGCAGGGGCTTAACTTCGTGGTCATCATCCATGACGGCATCAATAATACCCAGGTCAACGACAGTATCACCGTAAACCCTGACCTGCTCAGGCGCATCATCGCGACCTGCGTACAGCTCAAAAAAAGTCATCACATTCGCTGTATCCGTCACTAGCCCTTCATATAAGCCACTGCGAATTAACGAACGATCCTCTTCGATGAGCATACTCCAGGCGTCAGCATGGAACGGCAGAGCCTGCGTTTCAACAATCATCTGGTCTGCTGTTAACTGGTTGTCTCGCAGCGCCTCAAACCAGCGATCCATTTGCGTCCGGGAAACCACAGCGACAGGATATGTATTATTCTCCTGTACGGGGCCAATCGCAAAATGCAGTGCTTCAACATCTTCAGCAAATTGCTCCTCAAGCGCATAAGGCACGGCCTGCAATATTTTTTGCCGGTTACGACCGGGTATTTTTGTCTGTACCAGTCGGACATCTTCAGAAGGGACCAGCACGACCACCTTCCTCGGCCGGTGACCGGAATCAGGTAACGGACCAGTCTGAACACCAATTGATGACACATTTTGCTCATCAATAACATACCAGTCACGTATCTCGTCGTTACGCCCGAATCTGACTAATAAGGTATCAGCCATTATTTTCTAACCCTGTTTTTTTAATCATAATCTCAATAAAACCTGTGCAGACATTCATTCACCTGCAAAGCCTCTCAAATACGCTAATTACTTTCCAAAGGTTCACGTAGAACCCACTCTCGACTGACGACCCGGATATCATCCGGCTGCACCCGTTGAATTTTCCCCGTCAACGATGACTGAGCCTGGCCAATATTCACCACAGCAAGCAAGCGAAACCAGCTTGATTGCACACCAATTAATCCGGGGCTAATACCTTTTCCGGTCGCTGCGCTATGGCCCAGGAAAGCACCGGCATCCGCGTAACCCTGCTTTCCTCGATCATCTATCAATGTTTCAGCGTCCGATTGACTGATACCTACACCCAAAGATTGAATCACCTCGTTTGGCGCCGTATTCACATTAATCGCCATCAACTCGGGCAAAATACACACAAATGGTTGTAATTTCGACACTATTTCCTGATTAAATCCCTTTATCAGCAATAATTCACTGATATTCACCAGCGATCTGTTGGCCGTGCGGTAGGCGGGTTGCAGCCCCAGATATTCGTTATCTTCAGCACCATCCGGGAAAAGCAGATCATCATCCGGATCGATCCAGTCAATAACAGCATCCTTCAGACTGGCCTGCAGACCCAGCACAGCCAGCAAACGCTTGAACGTCTCAACCGATTCCGGGTGCGGCTTTCCACCCTGCACCAGATTATTCAGGTTAAATCGCCCCTGTAAATCCATCAAACGACCGCGAATCACCCCGCCGTCAACAACAGAAACCGGCACCTGTTTGGCCCAGTCCTCTTCCAGCATATCAACCGTCGAATTTCTGGCATCTCGGGCCAGGATAACCTGCGCCCAACTTTCAGCGCCCTCAGCATAACTTAATGCCTGCTCATGATGTAACAAATTACCCGTTCGTCGAATATCAATTTGCTGGCGGTGCGCCATGGCAACGGCCGCCACGGTCGCCACCGAGACCATTAAGATTGCGGTGATCAGAGCGACACCTGATTGTTTTCCCTTAGTGTTCACTTTGAATGCCCTGCCCGCCCGGCTGGTTGCCTGATCCACTTCCCGTACCGCCCCCTCCTGAACCTGATCCACTTCCCGTACCACCCCCTCCTGAGCCATGACCACCTGGCGGAATAGCACCGCCTCCCCCACCTGCAGGAGGAACCCCACGTCCGGGCTGATAGGCTTCCGGCATCCGAAAAGTCCAGTTCAATGCGCCCAGCTCTGCCGTAGTCAACTTCACGTCAACTGCCAGAGGTAACGCTGCCGCTGAGACCGCGCCGGCAGTACTGGACGGTGGCCATCGGTCAGTCCATGCTTGCGCGCGCGTCAGGTAACGAACAGAAAACGCCTCGGCCTCTTCAAGCAAGGTCACATCATCCGGCTCGCTATCAGCGACCCGGTCAAGTACCCGCCAGCTACTGCGAATCAACTCACCATCTTCCAGTCTGTAGCGCACGCGCTGAATTTCACTGCGCAAAAAGCCGACCGGATTGGCATGGCCGAGATGAGAAAACTCCACCCCGTCGTATTGACTATTGCCCATCAGTGCATCCAGGTCGCTGCCATAAGCACTGCGCACCTTGCGATCAATCGCCTGGCTAAAATCACGCTCCAGCAGATGATATACTTTTTGCATCCGCTTGAGCTTATCCGCCTGGACTTCGGTTCCCTGACGCATCGACAGCACACGGCTCATGCCACCGGTTGCCATCAAACTAACCACAGCAAAAATCGACAGGGCAATCATCAGCTCCAATAACGTGAAACCTGTGTATTTTCGATAGAATCTAGTCATCATTGAGGCCATTGCCGATAGTCCTTTTAACTGCCAGGGCGTCAGGGTCTGCCAGAAACAAGTTTGTTTTCATACTCCGCGCAGGTACGCTCTTAATAGCTTCCTGGTGGCTTAAATCTATTGTGTTTTTACCGTGCAAAAATCTCATCATTGTTTTTTCGCAATAAAACCGGACAGCATTGAAATCGGTGCTTTGCTGTCTTTATCTTCTGCTGGAAAGACCTCAATATCGAGGCGGCGCAGATCTTTTTCTACGGTCTGTGTCACCTGCATCACCCAACGCCAGTCGCGGCCGGCATATTCAATATCACCTTTTTCCTGCCCTATCGACGGCCAATCTTTTTTGACCTGCTGCTCGACCAGATGGTTTCTTGCCACCCATTCCGCAACGGTACGGTCGCGTAGAGATGCCTGATTACCCACAAAACTGCCTGCACTACGAATAAGTGCCGCCATCGCGATAGATAAAATAGTCAGAGACACCAGGATTTCTAGCAGAGTGAAACCGTGCGCATGCTGTCTCATTCAACGATCTCCATATCGCCCAGCAAATTAATCTCAATGCGCACCTTTTTTTCCGTTTCCGGTGCAGAAAAAGTCACGCTAAAAGGTGACACTTCGCCGCTGGACAGCAAGAAAACCTGTGGCGGCTCCGCAGCCTCCTCTTCGTCTTCCTCATAGTCATCAGGATCATTCTCACCGGGATCTTTCAGTGCGGATAAGGGCGAGTCTTCTATTTCAAGGAATAACTTCATCCCTTTGGGCATTTCACGCAATCGAAACTCTCTATCGTTCTGAAAGGGGACCCATTGTTGATTTTGTAGTGCATAGAAGGCGTAATCTTCTTCGCCAATGCGAATCGCCATCTGCTGCGACCTCAACGTTGCTTCACTACTGGCAAGCTCCATCAACGCCATGAAACGCTTAACCTCCCTGTCCATTTCCTGCCCGCGCCGGTCCCCGCCAATGGATATTGTCACAAAGCTCATCACAATCCCGATAATCACGATGACCAGCATGATCTCCAGCAGGGTGAAACCTGACTGGCGGTTTCCTGCAAACGCAAACAGCCTGCGACTGGCAGGCTGTTTATCTGTGTGCACTGAAACAGGCTCAAGCACTCGGGTCACGTTTATTCGACCATCCAGTTTCCAATATCATCATCGCTGGGCGTCTTGTCCGGCCCCAGGGAAAATATATCAATATCCCCGTTGGTCCCCGGGCTTAAATACTGATACGGCTGACCCCAGGGGTCCTGTGGGACGCGGGGAAGGTAGCTGGTTGCATTGGCATCTGACAGGCCGGATGAGCTGGCACCAGTGACCAGAGAGTCCAGTCCCTCGTCCGTGGTGGGATACACATAATTATCCAGCTTGTACATTTGCAGGGAAGACTCGATGACACGAATGTCCTGTTTTGCCTTCACAGTACGGGCTTTCTCAGGGCTATCCATGAGCTTTGGAACAATCGTCCCAGCCAGAATGCCTAAAATAACCACAACCACCATGATTTCGATCAGGGTGAAACCCATTTGCCCCGTTTTTTTCAAGCTGCTTTTCATCGTCAACGTGCTATTCCTCTCTCGTCCTGTTTAGTGTCTTCGCAATCAGCCACTTACTGCCGCGATCGTGATTTAACTATAGCCTTGTGTCAAGTTATTAGGACACTTCTTAGATGATAAAGATTCGGCCTGTCTGGCTAAATCTGAATAAAAAAATGCTTTCAGTGAGACCTTTGCACGATGCAAACGCAAGAGACTAAAACCGCCAAGGCGCCAAGGACGCCAGGAAGATATAAGAGTTTATTCGCACGAAGTGCGAAAACAAGCCTGTTTTCCTGGCGATCTTGGCGCCTTGGCGGTTATAAAATGTATCGTGCAAAGGTCTCTTAGTAAAGTAAGCGCTAAAAACCCATGCGATGATACACTACCGGTTACTGTCGTCACCGTGTCAAAACAGACATCGTGATAACTCTGACTCTTACAACTGGATATATATTTTGACCTCAAACACTCCGTCAGTACCCGTCGTCATGGCATTTTCAGGCAATGATCCTGGGGGAGGCGCAGGGATTCAGGCAGATATCGAATCGCTCAGCAGTCATGGCTGTCATACGGCCCCCGTCATTACCGCTCTCACTGTTCAAGATACTCAGGATTTTTTTGGCTACACCCCCCTGGATCTAGCCCTGATTGTCGAGCAGGCTCGAGCCGTGCTGGAAGATATACCGGTCAAAGCATTTAAAATTGGCTTACTAGGCAGTGTTGAAGCGGCTGAGGCTATCCATACCATTCTCACTGATTACCCGGATATACCCGTGGTTCTGGACCCGGTACTGACTTCGGGCAACGGCACGCAAATTTCTGATGATGATGTTGGCGAAGCGATGGTTGATCTGCTATTACCTCAAACCACCGTTTTAACACCGAACAGTCTCGAAGCAAGGGCGCTGGCACCGGAGGCTGACACATTAGACGCTTGCGCTATGGCCCTGCAGGAACATGGCAGTGAATTTGTCCTGATTACCGGCAGCCATGAAAACACCCCCACGGTCATCAACAAACTCTATGCCAATAGACGCATGATGGAACGCTTTGAATACGACCGCCTGGAGCATAGCTATCACGGTTCTGGCTGTACGCTGGCTGCCAGCATCGCTGGCTTACTGGCCCAGGGGCTCGAACCTTTTTCTGCTATTCACGAAGCGCAGGAATACACCTGGCAAACACTCAAACACGGCTTCCGCCCCGGATTAGGTCAGCATATCCCTAACCGGATGTTCTGGGCCAACAGTGATGATGGCTGATTTTATTTTTGGTCTCGGAAAAAACAATTGAAAAAACGCCAGGATCGCAGAGGAAAAATTATTTTTATGTTTCGCGCAAAGCACGAAACATAAAACACTCCCTGATAGCCTGACAGCTCATTTTTTTTGGGAAATTAGTTTTTTCGTGTCTTCCGTGGCCATAAATATGCCCACCCGCCCACACAAAGGAAAACACATGCCCATCACCTTCCCACCATCCGGACTCTATGTCATTTCGGATGCCCGGCTGCAATCACCAGAACATCTTTGCAGGCAGGTACGGCTCGCTATTGAAGGCGGCGCAATGGTGGTGCAGTACCGTGATAAATCACAGGATCAGGAACGACGCGTCTTGGAAGCCGATGCATTACTGCAACTGTGTCACGCGCATTCGATCCCACTGATTATTAATGACGACATCGAATTGGCCATGGCTATACAGGCCGATGGTCTGCATATTGGCCGAGAAGATACTGACCTGCAGCTTGCCCGACAGCGGCTAGGGCCAGACGCTATCATTGGCGTTTCCTGCTACAACGAGTGGAACAGAGCCACAGCCGCCGTTAACAACGGCGCTAACTATATTGCTTTCGGACGATTCTTTGAATCCACAACGAAACCTGATACCACTCAGGCAACGCTCGGCCTTCTGGAGCGCGCGCATTCTGAGCTATCAGTCCCCATCGTTGCCATTGGTGGCATCACGCCAGAAAATGGCGCGACACTCATTCACGCCGGAGCCGATTGTTTAGCGGTTATCGCCGGTGTGTTTGCTCAACCCGATGTTCTTGCCGCCGCCCGGCAGTACAAACTGTTGTTTAATTCTCGATAATGTGGGGCCTTTGCGCGATACATTTATAACCGCCACGGCGCCAGGATCGCCAGGAAAACAGACTTGTTTTCGCACTTCGTGCGAAAAATCTCTTATGCCCTCTTGGCGGCCTTTGCGCCTTGGCGGTTCTAGTTTCTTGTGTTTGTCTCGTGCAAAGGTCTCAATGTAATAATGGGTTAAAACCGCTCCTCAGACTTTGGTGAAAAACTGAAACCTGCCAGAAAATGCTGCATAATTTGCAACCGCCGCGAATCAAAATGCTATGATCAGCGCCAATACATCATCAATGAGAACAGATTCCGCATGACAAAATCCGACCAGTTATTTGAAGCCGCACAACAGCATATACCCGGTGGAGTCAATTCACCTGTCCGTGCATTTAAAGGCGTGGGCGGGAACCCTTTATTCTTTACCCGTGGCGAAGGCGCATATCTATTTGATGCCGATGGTAAAAAATATGTGGATTATGTGGCCTCATGGGGACCCATGATTGCCGGTCACTGCCACCCAAAAGTTATCCATGCGGTTCAGGATGCGGCGACTAATGGACTCGGATTTGGTGCACCGACGGAAATAGAAACCCGCATGGCAAACTTGCTCTGCACACTGGTGCCTTCTATGGATCAGGTGCGCATGGTCAGCTCAGGTACCGAAGCCACCATGAGCGCCATTCGCCTTGCGCGTGGGCATACAGGCCGGGACAAAATCATCAAGTTTGAAGGCTGCTATCATGGGCATTCTGACTCCTTGCTGGTCAAGGCAGGCTCCGGCGCATTGACGCTGGGCGTACCGACGTCACCCGGTGTCCCAGCGTCTCTGGCAGAACACACGATAACGCTTGAATACAATCATGCCGAGCAAGTCGAAACCATCATGTCTGAAATAGGCGAACAGGTGGCAGCCATTATTGTTGAGCCTGTGGCAGGCAACATGAATTGCATCCCTCCGGTTCCCGGTTTTCTTGAAGCACTACGCAGGCAATGCGATCAATATAATAGCGTGTTGATTTTTGATGAAGTCATGACTGGATTCCGCGTTGCACTGGGTGGTGCGCAGGCGTTTTATGGTGTTACGCCGGACCTGACAACGCTGGGCAAAGTGGTCGGTGGCGGGCTGCCGGTTGGCGCCTTTGGGGGCAAGCAGGCGATCATGCAAAAAATTGCTCCGACCGGCCCAGTGTATCAAGCGGGTACTCTATCAGGAAACCCCGTCGCCATGGCCGCTGGACTGGCGACACTTGAAGTCGTCAGCACGCCGGGCTTCCATGAACAACTCAGCGAAAAAACCCAAACGTTGGTTGATGGGATTCAGGAACGCGCTAAAGTCGCCGGCATTCCTCTCACGAGCAATCAGGTCGGTGGCATGTTCGGTTTGTTTTTTAGCGAAGAAGCGAACATCAGCCGATTCAGCCAGGTACAAAATTGCGATATTGATCGTTTCAAACGTTTCTACCATGCCATGCTGGATGCCGGTGTTTATCTAGCACCGTCCGCCTATGAAGCTGGTTTTGTTTCCTCTGCGCATGGAGCGACAGAGATACAACTCACACTTGCCGCAGCCGAGGAAAGCTTTGCCCAACTGTAAAACCTGCAGTGTAAGCCCTTCGGTCTCTATCTAAGACGATGGAGCAGCTCGTTGAGTCTTTTCTAAGCTGGGTACACGCTCACCCTAACTGGGCAGGCATCGTCGTCTTCCTGATTTCAGTGCTCGAATCGCTTCTGATCGTTGGGCTGTTTATTCCTGGCACTATTGTGATGTTTGGCATTGGCGCTATGGTGGCTGCCGGACAGATGGCGCTGGTGCCAACGCTACTCTGGGCCGCCGCCGGTGCTATTGTGGGTGATGCCATCAGCTTTTATATTGGCCGACATTATCATCAGCAACTTCGTGTCATCTGGCCATTGAACCGCTTTCCAGAATTGATGACGCAAGGGATCAGTTTTTTTCATGCACATGGGGGCAAAAGTGTTTTGTTTGCCCGCTTTGTCGGCCCGGTTCGCCCCCTGGTTCCTGCAATTGCTGGCATGCTGGATATGCCACCCAGCCGCTTCTTCCCGGTCAGCATATTATCAGCCATCATCTGGGCGCCTGCCTATATGTTACCGGGCATAGTTCTCGGCGCTTCCCTGGGTATCGTCGCCCAGGTTGCTGGGCGACTGGCCATTCTAGCTGGCCTGGTGATCGGGCTGCTGTGGTTTTCCTGGTGGTCAATCCGTCGCCTGTCCCGACTCTTGCAACCGCGAGCAAAAAACCTTCAGAGCAACTTCCTCAACTGGGGCCGCCAGTTGAGGATAACCCGACCACTAACTGAAGCGCTGTTAGACCCTAAACATGCTGAAGCCAGTGGAATGACTGTCCTGACGCTTTTACTCCTAACTGCCAGTTGGCTCTTTCTGATACTGGCACAACATCCGTCACCCGACACCTTGCTCGGCAATCTGGATCTTTATCTATTCAATCAGCTACAGGCATTACGCAATCCCTGGGGCGACCAGTTTTTCCTTATCATCACGCGTATTGCCAGCGCCCCTATGCTGGTCATTTTCACCGCCCTTGTCGGTAGCTGGTTCATCTGGAATAAACACTGGCAAGCACTGATACACTGGGTAGTTACGATAGTGTGCGTTGGGGGCCTGACTTTTCTGGTCA
>JAZGER010000136.1:0-12232 GCA_036478835.1 Gammaproteobacteria bacterium
CCAATATCCAGTTCACTGCCGGCCAGGCCTTGCAACATAACGCCCATTTCTATGGTTTTATTGGTTTTATTTTCAAATCGTAACTCGTAACTGTTCATAATTCTGCCATCGGATAGTCGAACAAATAAAGGCTGGCGAACCTGCACCACTGACAGGTCAACCGGGTTCTGACTTGCGACACTCCAGTACATCGAGCCGATTGCAAGTAACAGCACCAATCCATAGCCAATATTTTTTGGTTTCAGAATCGGGCTTTTTTCGCCACGTCCCTGCTTTTCGGAAGTATAACGAATCAGGCCCTGGCCCCAGTCAAGCTTATCCATAATTGCGTCGCAGGCATCTATGCAAAGCCCGCAGGTGATGCACTGAATCTGTAATCCGTCGCGGATATCAATGCCGGTTGGACAGACCTGAACGCAATAGCCGCAATCGATACAATCGCCGACACCTTCAGACTGCCTCTGATCCTGCATTTTTAGTTGTGCGCTCACCTTGTGTCGCCCAGCCTCGCCTTCCCCGCGCTTCAGATCGTAGGTTACTACACGCGTGTCTGCATCAAACATTACGGCCTGAAATCGTGAATAGGGGCACATATAGGTGCACACTTGCTCACGCGCAAGCCCGGCCATGACATACGTTGTTGCCATCAAAAACACGGTGGTCGCGTACGCTGGGAAAGGTGCCTTGCCGGTAAAAAAGGCCACCAACAGTTCGGGTGCATTTTCCCAGTAGAGGGTAAACGTGAAGCCGGTCCAGAAAGCGACAAGCAGCCAGGCCAGGTGGGTACCCACTATTTTAAAAAACTTACTGGCCGTCCAGGGCGCTTTAGCAAGGCGCATCCGAGCGACCCGGTCACCCTGTATTCGCCGCTCTATAAAAAGATACAGATCGGTCCATAATGTCTGGAAGCAGAAGTAGCCACAAAAAACTCGCCCGGCAATGCTGGTGACAAAAAATAGTGCCAGTGCAGCAATCATCAAAAAACCCGCTAACCAGAAAAGATCCTGCGCATGAATAACCAGGTCAAAGAGATAAAACTTTCGTGAAGCCAGATCAAAAAGAACGGCCTGGTTAGCACCGGTATTACGTTCCCAACGCAACCAGGGCAGAAGAAAATAAACGCCATAGGCCAGAATCAGAATAACCCATTTTAAATTCCTGAACTGTCCCTTGACAGAGCGGGGAAAGATGGGGATTCGCGCTAGCGCTTCTTCTCCTGTCTCGGACATGGCTTAAAAGCCTGGGTGCATCGAGTAATTCAGGGAATGAATTACTGACCACCACCTAACTCATGAACATACACCGTGAGCAGCTTGATCTGCTCTTTTGACAATCGCCCTGACCAGGCCGGCATGCGGCGTGAAACACCGTTATTAATCACCCATTTTACGGCCTGCTTTCTCTCTTCAGTCGTGGATGCCCCATTCACATCAGCCACTGTCCAGATGGCATCGGTCAAGTTTGCCGCACCCTGCGATTTCAGACCCGTACCCTGTGCCGTATGGCAATAGTAACAACCGCCTTCCTTGCCCTGGAAAATGGCTTTACCGAGTTTCGCCGAAGCGGCGTCATTCTCAAGACCCGACAGGCTGAGCACATAGTGTGTTACATCATCAATCTGCTTATCGTTCAGCGCTTTCTTGAAACCAGGCATGTACCCAAGGTGACCATCAGCAATGGTTTCTTCAATCTCAGCTGTGCTTCCTCCCCACAACCAGTCATCATCTGCGAGGTTAGGAAATAAACCGACAACACCCGCCGCACCTGATCCATGACATGCAGCACAATTATCTCCATACAGGCCTTTTGCAACAGACAATGTGTATTCGATCATTTCAGGGTCGTTAAGAATTTCCTGATAACTGGACTGGCTCACCTTTTGTAGATAACTCCGACCAATTTCCGTATTTTTTCCGTCCTGCATTTCCTTAATCAATAAGGCACGGGTATTCCAGTGCATGGTCTGTTCCTGACCCTTGCTATCCAGGAAGGTAATATTATTCATGACGCCTTTGGTGTAGCTATCTCCAATTGGCCAGGCTGGATAAAACACCCAGTAGACAACGGCAAAAACCACTGAAGTATAAAACGACCAAAGCCACCAGTTCGGTATCGGGTTATTGAACTCCTGGATATCTCCATCCCAGGCGTGTCCGGTTGTTTGAACAACAGGCTGCTGCGATGATTTTGTTTTTGTCTCACTCATGTTTTTTATCCTTTAGCTGTTGCCCAGGCTCATCGTCCAGCGGAATATATTTGTACGACTCCAGCCTGGACGCGCGTTTTTTGTTGCCACCATACAGGTAGATCAACACACCGCAGAAAACCGAAAAGAAGATGAGCAACGCAGCGATCTTGCTATTTTCCAATCGGGTGAACCACATCAACCATTCTGGCATTTTAAATAACTCTCTCGTCGTCTAAACAGCTATCTGAATTCAGCGAAGTAGCCTTCTTCATACTGATCAAAATCCACCAACGTTCCTAACATTTGCAAATAGGCGACCAACGCATCCATCTCGGTGATACGCGTACGCTGGCCATCATAATCGTTAAGTAGTGCCTGGCTGATTAACTGATCTTCGGCATTAATAATATCCAGTTTTTCCGCAACATCCGCGCCAAATACAGTGACGTTATTTTCATACTCTTCCTGGGTTTCGGAATACGGCACACCCGTTGCTTTCAAGGCGCGCAGACGAGAAGGAATATCGGCATAGTTAAGATCATTTTTCAACAGCCAGGGATAGTTTGGCATGATGGATTCTGGCACAACATCTTTCGGCCGCACCAGATGAGTGACATGCCATTGGTTCGAATATTTACCCCCTACCCGCGCAAGGTCAGGGCCCGTTCGCTTTGACCCCCACTGGAACGGGTGGTCATACTGAGACTCTGCGGCAAGAGAGTAATGACCGTAACGAATCGCTTCATCCCTGAAAGGTCGAATCATCTGTGAGTGACAGAGGTAACAACCCTCGCGTTGATAAATGTCTCTGCCGCGTAATTCCAGCGGTGTATAGGGGCGCACACCGTCGACTTTTTCAATCGTGTCGTTTATAAAAAATAACGGCACGATTTCAACCAGGCCACCAATGCTGATAACGATCAGCGTCAGGACAATCAGTAAACCCGCGTTGGTTTCGATATTTTCATGCTTTAACATATTGTTATCTCACTTGAGCCTGTTCAGACACTTGCCAGTTTAGCCGCTAGCTTTGCGTCAATCTCGGCAGCTTCAACCTTCGCATGTCGAATCGTCATGGCGATATTAAATGACATGACCAAAATTCCCGCTACAAAGAAAACCCCACCGACAGCACGCACAACATAAGGTTTGTGCAAAAAGACGACGGTTTCGACAAAGGTATAAGCCAGGTTGCCAAACTCATCAAAACTTCGCAGCATCAGCCCCTGGAATATGCCAGCCACCCACAATGAGGTGATGTATAACAATATGCCAATCGTGGCCAGCCAGAAATGCGTATAGGCAAGACGGGTACTGTACAGGCGTGTGTCATACAGGCGCGGGATCATGTGGTAAAAAGAACCAAAGGTGACCATGGCAACCCAGCCTAACGCGCCTGAATGCACATGCCCGATCGTCCAGTCTGTGTAATGCGACAGGGCATTGACACTCTTGAGTGACATTAACGGACCTTCAAACGTCGACATGCCGTAAAAAGACAACGCCGTTATCAGGAACAGCATGATAGGGTCTGTGCGTAACTTGTCCCAGGCACCTGAGAGCGTCATAACGCCATTGATCATGCCACCCCAGGAAGGCAGCAGAAGCATGATTGAGAAAGTTGCGGCCAACGTGGACGTCCAGTCGGGGAGCGCAGTCCAGTGCAGGTGATGCGCACCGACCCACATGTATAAAAAGGACAGAGCCCAGAAATGCACAATCGATAAACGGTAGGAATAAACGGGGCGACCTGCCTGCTTGGGCACGAAGTAATACATCATACCGAGGAAGGCGGCAGTCAGAAAAAACCCAACCGCATTATGCCCATACCACCACTGGGTCATGGCATCCTGCACACCGGAAAACAGGCTGTAGGATTTCATCGAGAACATGCTGATTGGCACTGCCAGATTATTGAAAATGTGCAGAATGGCTGTGGCGAGAATAAAGGCCATGAAGAACCAGTTTGCGACATAAATATGCGGCTGGGTTCTACGACGCAAAGTCTGCATATAGATCCAGAAATAGATGACCCAGATAACGGCAATCAACAGATCTATTGGCCACTCAAATTCTGCGTACTCGCGGGATTGTGTGTAACCTAACATGTAGCTAATAGCACCAAGTGCCACAGCCGTTTGCCATCCCCAGAAAGTGACGTTTGGCAGAAAATCGCTATATAACCGCGTTTGACAGGTTCGCTGGACAATATAATAAGAGGTTGCGAACAGCGCGCTACCACCAAAACCAAAAATAACCAGTGTCGTGTGTACTGGCCGTAAGCGCCCAAAAGTAATATAGGGAATATCGAAATTCAGGAAAGGGTAAGCCAGCTCTGCCGCAATATAAACACCTGCTGACATCCCCAGAACACCCCACACCATCGACATGATGGCAAATTTTTTGACGATATCGTAATTATATTCTTCGATTGTTACTGAAACATTATGTTCCATTGCGACGCCTCAAGAGGTGGTGTTATTTTTATGGAGCTAATTCATTAAATTCTAATATACAAATATACCAGAGTAAAGGCAGAGTCACTCAACAATCAATCGGTGCCACTATCACTGAGGCAAACCTGAGCGTTTACGCAGGATTCAGGTAGTGGACTATTAGAGGAATATAGTGATCTATCAACAAGATAGCAAACAGAGCCATGAGGTAGGTAATAGAATACCCAAAAGTCTTCATCGCATGGCTGGCATCCTTGCCCTGATTCAGATTCCAGGCATGGTAAAGAAACCCTGCCCCCAGTATTAGCGCTCCTGCCAGATACAACAGGCCGCTCATCTGTGTGAGATAGGGCAATATCGTCACTAACACCAGCAAAACCGTATACAGCAAAACCTGCAGACGAGTAAATTCGACACCGTGTGTCACGGGCAACATCGGGATATCAACCTTGGCATATTCCTTCTCTCGATGAATCGCCAGCGCCCAGAAATGCGGTGGGGTCCAGACGAAAATAATCAGGAAAAGCAGCAAGGCATGTGGGTCCACGGTTCCGGTTACCGCTGTCCAGCCCAGCACTGGTGGCGCGGCACCCGCTGCACCGCCAATCACGATATTTTGTGGCGTCGCGCGTTTAAGGTACATGGTGTAAACAACGGCATAACCGATCAGGGATGCAAATGTCAGAATTGCAGTGAGTGTATTGACGAACACAACCAGAATGACCATGGCGACCGCCCCGAGAATCAGCGCAAACACCATACAGTTCGTGCCACTCAAATGACCACTGGCAACTGGACGGTGGCTGGTACGAGACATTTTCGCATCTACCGCTCTATCGACGACATGATTGATAGCCGCTGCAGAAGCGGCAGCCATAGCGATACCGAGCGTTCCGAAAAATAATGGCTGCAGGGGCACCATACCCGGAACCGAGAGAAACATGCCGACAACCGCCGTAAAGACAATCAGCGCGACAACTTTTAGTTTGCAGACCCCGGCATAATCCCGCCAGCGGGATTGAGCATCTGCAGCCATACTTTGTGCCATGTGGATTCCTCTATTGAACCCGGCATTATAAAGCAAATCACGTCGGCAATCGACGGGATTATGCCCCAGTAATGCCCTCGAAGTTATCCCGAGCCCGAATATTTAAGCAATCGGCGCAAGTCTTTGATCATGCCTTTAGGGTCATGAGCAGGATCATAGCTCATCATCAAATTACCCATGGGATCAACCAGATAAAGCCGCTGGGCTTGTGACATCGGCTGTTCATCAACCGAAAAATGCTGCTCCAGCTCTGGCCATTGCCCCGCTTCAGGGGAGGCGATCACCAGGCCGGGGAATTTCTCTGCCAGGGCTTTACGCTCAGCGGCACTCGTCCCACTGGGCTCCCAAAATAGCACCCGCTTCAATCTTTTGATATTTTTACCCTGCGTCAGCCTGACCTGGCGCATAATAAAAAGACGCTCTATACAGGCTTCATTACAAACACCCGACAACAGATAAACAAAACTCCATTTTTTTTGAAAAAAAGCTTCACTTATCGGTTCGCCGTTCTGAACAGTCGCAGACAATGTAGGCATCTGCCGCACAGGCACAACCAAATCCCCATGATTGGTAGTATTTGTGGGCCGCAAACTGGGCATTAAGAAGAACAGCACCCAGGCTAAAATCACCGGAGCAGCAAAGATACCCAATAATAACAGCAGGGAAAGTCGGGAACGTGTCCTGGAAGGGGGTAGAGCTGAATCCTGCATTAGTTGTTTTCTCTTGACGTATTAACAATGATATAAATAAATAACAGCGCTACCGCCAGACCAAACCATTGAACGGCATAACCCTGGTTTCGCTCCGGCCCAAACGTCAGCGGCTTCCAGTCACGCACAAAACCATCCGACTGATCCGATGATAACAGGACGACAAAAGGTATCAACGAATACCCTAGTTCCTGGCTAATACTTTCTATGTTTATGTGCTGAATTCGGTAAGGCCACTGCTCCCTGGGCAACTCTTCGCCCAGCCTGAACACCTTCTCGGCAATGGGTTTAAGGCGACCCTGAATGTCTCTGAACTGATCGTCCACGACAATATCCGGCAATACGTCCCGGCTCTCGCCAATACCGATCCAGCCCCTGTTAACCAAAATACCTGCACCATCTTTTAGTCGCAAAGGGGTAACGACATGGTACCCCGCCATTCCATTCGATGTGCGATTATCCAGTAAAATCTGGCGGTGTGTTTCGTAACGCCCCTTAAGTGACGCCATCTGATACTTCAAACCTTCGGTAAATTCTATCTTGCCCACAATCGGAATAGAAACAGCGCCTTCCCCTTTCCGGTAATCAGACAACAGCGCGCGTTTCTGCTCCGCCCGATCCAGTTGCCAGAAACCAAGACTCGTCAGGAGAACCAGGAGCACAAGCGTCACGAGTGAGGGCAACAACCCCGGCTTGAAAATAAAGGGTCCAATTTGCATTGGCGCGAGCCTACCGACTATGCCCTCGTGCCGCAAGTAGTCGATAAGCCAGCAAAAACCGGGGAGACTCCTGGGGTTTCTTTCAGGTATTTATGCTTGTTTTCGTACCTGGTGCGAATCAACAACTACCACATCAGGTCATCCGGCACTTTATAATCCTCATAGGGATCATCACTACCATCACCCGCTTCTGGTGTAGCAACACCAATGATACTGCTCTCATCTCGCAGCCGAATTTTGTCCGCTACGATGGAAGGGATGACCGTGTATCCCCCGTTAAACCGGGCAATGGTTAGGTGACCACTTTGCAGTTTGCCGTGAATCTCATCAGAAACAAAAATCTTCTTTATTGCCGTGTCATCCTGGAAGTTATAACCCACGTCGCCATCGATACCCGTCAACTCGTTTAATTCGATCAACTGGCGAATCTGCGCCTGAATCGCCTTACGCTCGGCCGCTTCTTTTTTCTGGCGATTGAGCTCACTATCCCGCGCCGTCTTTTCTGCAGCGGCCTGCTGAACAGCCGCCGTAGCTTCACTCACAACAGGCGGCTGCTTGCCTTTCTGTACCTTCTGTTTGTGTTTCGACTTCTTCGCCTTATTAAGCTGATCCTTTTTCACCAGCCCTGCTTTTAGCAGTTGGTCACCAAATAAATTTGCCATGTCCTTACCTGTACTCCACTGCACACTGATTCAATCGTATAGTTCGTGAAAACAAAGGATAAGTAAAGAGGCAGAAAGCCATAGGTTAATTTCATCCCTCTGGCTTTGTTGCAATCATGGCCAACACCGCCCGGGACTTTACTGAGGCAAACAAAACCACCAGCTCGTGCAGAACCGAGCATAGTGGCGACCCGGTTATTAGCGCGAAACGCGAGTCTTGCGGCCATTAGAAATCACACGAACCCGATCGCCAACAGCCAGTTTCTCATTGGGCGACAAGCTCTGTACCACTGCAATCGTTTTTCCACCTTGCAGCGTCAGTGTAATCTCTACGCCCTTTGTCCGTGTCACACCTTCCTCGACCGCTGCCCCTACCAGGCCACCGGCAACAGCACCGATAACAGCCAGAACCTGACTCGCGGTATGCCCACCGACATTGCTACCAGCGATCCCGCCAATCAGCGTACCCGCTCCACTACCAATGGGTGTTTTGGTCCCCTCGATATTGACCGGCCTTAGTTGCTCAATAGTTCCGTACTCAACCTGCTGAACCTGCCGGGCTTCGGACCGGCTATAACTATCACCGGCCAAATTTGATGCGCAGCCCGTAGTTAGCGTCACAATGGCTACCAATACAATTAATGGCTGATTTTTCATAATAATATCCTGTGTTAGTTACTTAATTGGGTTTTCCCAGAAAAACACCTACCGGGTTAGAATACCATTTAGCACTTTAATTCAATTGAAAGCCACTCGATGAGAATGAAAGGCAAACGTTTGAGTTAACTTGACGGTTTTACACAGAGCAGAGCGATAGCGACGCGGCGTATAAAACCGGTCAATGATAAATGACTTGTTATAAGCGCTCTTCTTTGTGATGCCATACCCTAAGAATATATACCTGTTTTTGATGGATCAAATAACGAGCAATATATTTACCAATAATTAAATCACGTATCATTTCTGGATCAGGTGCCAGTTCAACCTCAACACCTAAATGTGGAAATTTTTTTAATTGCGTAATTCCTTTTCGCATTGATTTGGCAATCTTTTGGGCAGCCTCAGGATTTTTTGAAGCAATGAATTCTCTTAGCGGCATTAAATCGCTGATTGCTTCACGGGAATAAGATAGCTTCATATTTCAGGTGGCTTTTGCTCGTTATCTTTACCCCAGCTATCGAGCCACTCATTGACATTTTGTTCTTCAATGACTCTATTCGATTTTACTGTCTCTAATGCTTCTAGTGTTTCATTCCATTTTCTTTCATCAAGTGATTTACGGGCAAGAAATTCTTTAATTGCTTGATTGATAAGGTAGTTCTTGCTTCTATCAAGCTTGTTTGCCAATTTTTCTAATGGATTTTCAATTTCAGGTTGAAGTCTTATGCTAGTTACGCCCATGACGATACCTATTTGTGTGAACACAATGTAATACATAGTAGTCTCTGGCGGGATTTATTGCAAATCTTGAGGTTTTTAAGCTTTAACGCCAGCCGCAACCGGCGCATTTATAGTGAGCGCAGCGAACGAAAAATGCGCCCGTGTTTACGACATTGTTAGGCATTACTTCTCCAAACCGTCTGACAAAACCGTGAACACAATCTTTTCATTTGTTGTCTCATGAATTTGGAGAACTGTATCTCGAAAACGTATTTGTTTTTTTCCAACCTCGTACACGACATTTTGAGAGAACGCAGCACGAGCTAAATCTTTGCTGGTGTATTCACGGTATGTGATCGTAATTGACTTTCCATCAGTTCCCCCATAAATCAACTCGTAATTCAAAAATCCAACATCAACATCAATTTCTTCTTCCTTCGATGCTATAAACTTTAAACTAGCAGGTGAGGCACTAAACGTGTACACCATTACAATATTGTTAGTTAACAATTGAGAGTGGACGCTGCCGTCAGGGTTAATCAATGCACCAAATCCAGCTCCTAGTTGACCTCCAGAAAGATTAACTACCGTGTATGATTTCCCATTAATCGTAGTTTCACCTCGGACAGCATAGTCCGTATTCTTATCGCAGTGATTGTGACAATTCCTCCAGAAATTACGAAATCATCAGATGCCCGCATATGCTTTGCATTGAAACGATTAACCTTATAGTCCTTCACTTTGACAATAGGTTGCCCAACATAAACAGCAAGCCTCTGTCCTATTTCGTAGTTTTTATCAAAAACTCGTTCTGTACCAATATGAGCTCTTATGGATGGACGTATTTGTTGAGCACACCCGCTGACAAACAACACAATCAACATTCCAATACTCAGAGTTAAAACCTTCGTTTTCATTCTTGCTCCATATTTTTTGCCTAACGCTTAAGCTCAGTTGACCGTAATACTGGACTGATTTATAGATACCCACCGCTTGCAACTACAAGAATAACTCTCTATCGTTACTGCATCAAGGAATGGCTACGACGATAAGGAGATCATCATGCCCAAACCCCGCTGTGAAATTGTGTCTCTCGATGTTTCACCCTACTACCACTGTACTTCTCGTTGTGTCAGACGTGCTTTTCTCTGTGGTACTGAAGATGGCATCAGCTATGAACACCGCCGTAGCTGGATTGAAATGCGCGTACTGCAGCTCTCTCAGATATTTGCCATCGATGTGTGTGCTTATGCCGTCATGAGCAATCATTACCATGTGGTATTGCATGTGGATCAGGAGAAAGCCGCTGCCTGGGAGCTGAAAACCCTGTTCCAGCACTGGGGCCAGCTTTTTTCTTTACCGCCGCTGGTTGAGCAGTATGTAAAAGACGAAACAATGGATGCTGAATTACTTGTTGTTGTAGAAAAACAGGCAAAGAAATACCGGGAGCAGCTAACTGATATTAGCTGGTTCATGCGGACCCTGAATGAACCCATTGCACGTAGGGCCAATAAAGAAGACGGTTGTACCGGGCATTTCTGGGAAAGTCGCTTTTCGTCTACCTTACTGGCTGATGAAGCGGCGGTATTGGCCTGTATGGTGTATGTTGATCTGAATCCTGTACGAGCCAATATGACGCCCACACCCGAATCATCCGATTACACCAGCATCAAAGCCCGTATTGATTGTCCAGAGAAGACAGAGTCATTAATGCCCTTCCGACTTAAGAAAACAGGTCAAAAAACAGATACCCCAGAAACCTGTATTCCCTTTAGCTGGCCAGACTATCTGCAACTGATCGACTGGACGGGGCGGGCTATTCGAGACGATAAACGCGGGCATATTGATCAGGATATTCCGCCCATTCTGCAAAGGTTGAGTCTGGATGTCGGTGAATGGTTAAAACAACACCACCAACTTGAAAGCTACTATCCGGTTTTCATGGGGCACTGGGAACAGCTTGAAGCTGTCTGCCAAGCTCTGAAACGGAAATGGTGTAAAGGTACTGCACGAAGCCGATTGTTGTTCGGAACGTAAACTCAAAAAGCATACTCAAATTTTGATCAGAAAACTTTCTGAGGCCTGGCCGTACCTTGAATAACCACCTTGGCCTATAAAATAACGATCAAACTCAAATATCACATTGAAAACCCAAAATTACGGAAATCTTCAGAAAGTTTTGTCTGATTGAACGACGACTGCAATAGTGACTAAATTTATTCTGAAAAGTGCCTGTCTTGTTTCTTTTTGTTTCTTTACTTCCATTACTTCCATCAGATTTTATATACCGTATATGGGTTACACCGTAATCTTCGTAGATATTTAATGACTGATATTTATCTAACATTGCTTGTATATGTACTTCTGCCTCTGGTGTTGCAAATACCGGACATACATATATTGACAATATTAGTGAAAGTATAATTCTCATATTTTTATGCACCTAACGTTTGAACTCAGTTGACCATAATACAGAGCGAAGCGGCGTATTATTGGTCAACTGCAGTGACTTGTTAGGCATCATTTATAGCGCTCAAAGTATCAGATAAAACTTCTTCACGAGTTTTACCATATGTGTACACTGTTTTTGTTGCAAACATTTCATTTGTAGGATGCATTATAAGAAATGTATTTAAATCAAAATTTTCTCTTATTCCTGGTAATGAGTTAATGCTTGTTCCCAGGTCTTTAGATGGCATTAACAAAATAACATCTTTTACTTCCATAAACGCCTGACGTGCTCTTTCAACTTGCTCTGGCTCATCAAATGAATGTGCTGCTGCACCTAAGTCAATAATATGATTTGGGTGATCATCAATAATTGGTTGAAGAATTTTTGATTTATATTCATTCATGTATACCAACATAGCGTAAATGCCTTCATCAGCATTAATGGACAATGCCTTTTCTCGACTTAGCCCAATTTTATAACGATAGTTATCCTTTACTGCATCATAAACACACACTGGCATATCTAGTTTTTCTCCTAGCAATTTGGCCTGAGTAGTTTTCCCCACTCCAAATGGTCCAGTTATAACAATGCTGTTGTTCATTTTTTATTTGCCTAAC
>JAZGER010000137.1:0-6674 GCA_036478835.1 Gammaproteobacteria bacterium
GGAAATGCTGAGAGTGAGATATCTGCATATATTTCGAAATCCTGTGATATTCCACAGGAGTCAATTTACTTGTGTGGAGTGGAACAATTGGAAATGTGGCTGAAACAGTTTCCTGACGTACCAAAACTTGCCAATCTGGATCCAGTAGACTCACCATTGATTGTTAGTCCAGACGAACTGGCTGAAGTTGTCCAGGCACTGGCTCGCCAGAAGGATGGTATGGTAGCTGTAATTGATGATCCTCCAACACCACGCGTCAGTTACGAGAAGAAAAATGAGATCAACAATATGAGCGTTGAGTACGCCACAGCTCTGCGAAAAAGATACCTGAAAGAAACAACAATGATTCGTGATTTTTTAGCCTCACCAGAAAATCTTGATTTATTGCATACATACGAAACTATTGTTGATGAATTTCAACTAAAAATTATTGCAAAGCGAAAAGACCACCAGACGTTTGATGCGGTGATGGAACATTTGCTTGATCTATTATTTAGTCGCGATCCGGTTTTACGTCAGACTAAACACAAACGACTAACACGCGCTGTTTTATTCTATATGTACTGGAACTGCGATATTGGAGAGGTGGATGATGCTGAAACCAACTAAGCATTCACACCCAGACCGCACCGTGATTAATGTATCGTTATTGCTACTCATGCGTCTCAAGAAAAGACGAATTGACGATTATGATAGCTTACGAGAATATGCTAAGAAGAAGGTAATTGGCGGAGACATCCTATTTCTACCAGCGCTAAATTTTCTTTATCTGCTAGGAATGATTGCTTATCGCCCTAAAACAGATGCAGTGGAATATACGGGACAATGAAGCTATCCAGACTTTATTCCAATAAATCTGATCTATTTGAGCCTATAGACTTTATCTCAGGTCTAAATGTTGTCATGGCAGAAATACGCATGCCAGAAAACAGGGATAAAGATACGCATAATCTGGGAAAGAGCACGTTAGGGCGTATCCTTGATTTTTGTTTTCTTGTTGGGAAGAATAAGAATTTCTTCTTGTTTAAACACCTTGATCTGTTTCAGGACTTTGTATTCTTTCTTGAGATCGAGTTAACGGATGCAGCCTACATAACAGTACGTCGAGGAGTGGATAAAGCAACCAGGATCAGTTTCAAAAAACATGAGGCCCGGTTTCAGGATTTCACAGAGATTCCAGAATCTGAGTGGGATCATACGGACATGCCCTTTGATAAGGCTCGTGAAATGTTAGATAGTTTACTCGATTGGCGTGCGTTGAAACCTTGGTCTTACCGCAAAGGAACTGGGTATTTGCTGCGTTCTCAGGAAGATTATCGAGACGTATTTCAATTGCGTAAGTTTGCGGGGCCACACTCTGACTGGAAACCCTTTCTGGCCCATATCCTGGGATTTAACGCTCAATTGATTACCTCATATTATGAGAAAGAAAAAACGCTTGAAGAAAGGAATGAGACTGCACAGACAATTAGAAATGAATTGGGTGGGTCTATTGAGGATATCAGTAAAATTGAAGGCATATTGCTATTAAAGCAGGAGGATGCAGTAAAGAAGCAGCAGTTTGTTGATGCCTTTGATTTTCGTCTGCAGGACGAAGGGCAAACAAAGCAAGTAGTCGATGAAATTGATGTGCGCATTGCTGATCTTAATGCAGAGCGTTATTCATTGACTAAAGCAAATAGAAAAATTCGATCTTCATTAGAAAATGATCAGATTTTGTTTAATCCTGATAATGCGCAGCGTCTGTTTAAGGAGGCAGGCATTCTTTTTGAAGGTCAGATTAAAAAGGATTATAAACAGTTGATTGCATTTAATAGGGCAATTACAGATGAGCGTCGCACTTACCTTTTAGAAGAGCTAACAGAAATTGATGGGAAGTTAAAATCAGTCAATGATGAACTTAATACGTTGGGCAAGAAACGTTCAGAATTATTGTCATTTCTAAGCAGTACGGATGTATTTAATAAATACAAAAATGTATCTAACGAGATTGTGTCATTAAAAGCTGATATTACTTCCCTGGAACGCCAGCGTGGTTTTCTTCACCGATTGCAGGAATTGCGTACTGAGACTCGCGTGCTAAAAGAAGATCTAGAACACTTACAGACTCAAATCGAGTCCGATGTAGAGCAACAGAACTCGGACAAGACCAGCTTATTTTCTACAATACGAATATTTTTTAGTGAAATCGTCGAGGAAGTAATTAACCGCAAGGCACTTTTGAGTGCGTCTCCCAACCAGGCCGGACATTTAGAATTTAAGGCGGAAATATTGGATACGTCTGGGAATACGACAAGTGCAGACTTGGGGCAAACTTATCGAAAATTATTGTGCATCGCCTTTGATATGGCAGTCTTAAGGGCGCACCTTGACGATAATTTCCCACGTTTTGTTTACCATGATGGTGTATTTGAATCACTTGATGATAGAAAAAAAGAGAATTTGTTAAAAGTAATTCACCGTTATACTGGTTTGGGAATACAATTACTCATTACTCTAATAGACTCTGATCTTCCGCCTAGAAAAGGAAAGGACGATCAGGTTTTTGATGTTCAAGAGATTGTTTTAACGCTACACGATGAGAATAAGCAGGGTCGGTTGTTTAAGATGCGTACATGGTGACTTGCTTATGTATGAAAAATGGTGCTATTTTTCAGGTTAAAGCGATCCGTGTGTTAATCCTAATTTAGGGCAAAGGATTTCTATCATGGAATTTCGTATAGCCGACACCTTCACCGATAGCCTCACCAGACTTACTGGCGATGAGCAAAAGGCGGTGAAAACCACCGCCTTTGATCTGCAAATGAACCCCGCTAATCCTGGTATGAGTCTCCATAAACTTGACCGGGCAAAAGACAAAAACTTCTGGTCGGTTCGTGTCAGTCGTGATATTCGGATCATCGTACACAAAACAGATTCAAGTCTTTTGCTTTGCTATGTGGATCATCACGACAATGCCTATCATTGGGCTGAGCGTCGCAAGCTGGAAACACATCCGAAGACGGGTGCTGCACAGTTAGTGGAAATAAGGGAGATGGTCAGGGAAATTACTGTTCCCAGGTATGTCGCTCAGGTGGAAGTTCAGGTTGAAAAGACTGCCACACTGAAACCTTTATTGTTCACCAATCTCTCTGATGACGATTTGTTGGGTTATGGTGTTCCTGACGAGTGGCTGGATGATGTGCGCGGGGCCAATGAAGACAGTCTCCTGGAAATAGCTGATCATTTACCAGGTGAGGCAGCTGAGGCGTTACTGGAATTGGCGACTGGCGGAACACCAATGAGTATTCAGCCCTCTGTTGTTAGTGCTGATCCGTTTGCTCACCCTGATGCGCAACGTCGTTTCCGGGTGATGAATAATGTTGAAGAGCTTGAGCGTGCTCTGGATTATCCTTGGGAAAAATGGACGATCTTCCTCCACCCGGCACAGCGACAGTGGGTGGAAAAGGATTACAGCGGCCCTGCGCGTGTATCAGGGTCAGCAGGCACAGGTAAAACGATTGTGGCATTGCATCGGGCTGTTTTTCTGGCGCGCAATAATCCCGATGCGCGTATTCTGTTAACCACCTTTTCCGATACGCTGGCCAATGCGTTACACACCAAGGTCAGGCGACTCATAAGCAATGAGCCACACATCGGTGAACGCCTGGAAGTACACGCCATAAATGCTGTGGGTCGTCGGTTGTATGAGTCCCATTTCGGTTCGCCAAACCTTGTTTCGGATGCTGTGCTTCATCAAATACTTGTGACAGCAGCGAATGAAGCCGACGAGCATAAATTCAGTCAACGATTTATCATCACGGAATGGTCGGATGTGGTAGACGCCTGGCAACTGGACAGCTGGGAGGCTTATCGTGATGTGAAACGCTTAGGGCGCAAGACGCGTCTTTCTGAAAAGCAACGAAAGCTGCTCTGGTCTATTTTTGAGCGGATCCAGTCTCAGTTAACGGAGCAGGGTTTGTTAACGTATCCGGGTTTGTTTGATAAACTATCCAGCAAGATACTGACACGAAAACATCCACCTTTTGATTATGCCATTGTTGATGAAGCGCAGGATATCAGCGTTTCCCAACTTCGTTTTCTTTCGGCGCTCGGCGGCCAACGTCCAGACAGCCTGTTTTTCTCTGGTGATCTTGGACAGCGTATATTCCAGCAACCCTTTTCCTGGAAGGCGTTGGGTGTCGATATTCGTGGTCGTTCCAGGACACTCCATATCAATTATAGAACGTCACATCAGATCAGGATGCAAGCAGACAGATTGCTCGGTCCTGAAGTTTCCGATGTGGATGGCAATACCGAAAACCGGCGTGGCACAATTTCGGTTTTCAATGGGCCACCTCCAGATATTCAGGTATTGGATACCATCGAAAAAGAAAGCAAAGTGGTCAGCGACTGGTTAACAGATCTAACAGGCAAAGGTATTTTGCCGCATGAGATCGGTGTTTTTGTGCGCTCAGATAATGAGATCAACCGTGCTATAAAACCAGTTGAGGATGCTGGGCATCCATACAAAATTCTCAATGAGAGCCTGGATATCACCAGTGGCTATGCCTCGATCAGTACAATGCATCTTGCCAAAGGCCTGGAGTTTCGGGCTGTTGTAGTGATGGCCTGTGATGATGAAGTGATTCCACTGCAGGAACGTATCGAGACCGTGGTAGACGATGCTGATCTGGAAGAGGTCTATAACACAGAGCGCCATTTACTGTATGTGGCTTGCACCCGTGCAAGAGACCATTTATTGGTGACCAGTGTTGACCCGGCTTCTGAGTTTTTGGACGATCTTGGGATGTAATGGGTGTATGCAGACTGTGATTTAATGAACAATTGTTAGGTTAGCAATGAAAAAGCTTGATCAAAACAAAGTGCGTGATAGTTTGAGAGTCGCTTCAAAAGATGCCAAAAAGTGGTTTCTAGATAAATCAATTTCTTCACCGAGAAGTGATTGGAAGAAGGTGAGTTGCATAGCTAAGAATATAAGAAATATTGTTTATGCGTTTTTTGATGAAGCAGGATCTTGTATATATGTCGGCGTGAGTAAAGTGGAGCTAAAAAAGCGTATTCACTATAAAACATCACCACATGCTAAAAAGCCTTGGTGGAGAAAGTGGAAAACTGTCAACGTGCTCGAAATATCTAATGCCAGTGACCGGTTATTTCTGGAAATGCTGTTGATAATTAGTTTGATGCCATCAGAAAACATGAAACCCGCTGGAAGAAATATCAAGGATGTTTTTAAATCTTAATAAGTAGGTCAAGCAACGGAAAAGAGGTCGGTGACAAATGAGAATGATTGTGTTTTTTCACCGACCCCTTTTTGTGCTTTGTGAGGCAATTCGGCATAGCCGTAAATTCTGCTTTTCTTTTGAAAGAAATACATATACAGATTTCTTTCAAAAATATGGGCAGGCATGCACACACAGCACTGACAGCAAAATCCTGCGGCGGATTCGTGCCCGCGTTGAGTTGGGTTATTACGCCTGACAGTTTCAAGGATTTGGGGGCCCACCGTGCCATTGATCTCTCCCTGATGCGGCACCGGGACAGTGGATTAGCTGGTGCACACCAAACAGTAAGACGGTTTTATTCAGTATTATTCTTGAATTACGCGACAACCGGCCGTTATAATGAACACAACATAGCCGCCACGCCTCTTAACAATGCGCAACCTTGGCGGCTTTTTTGTAATTAAATTGTGTTCGATGAAATCCTGGTTGTAATAGGTAATTTTCAGGCTGGATTAAACGTAGGGGTAGGTTCACTCTGGGAATGTTTGGCAGAGCATAAAAGCAATAGGCTCTCTAGCTTAACCGCTTGTACTTGATCCGGTGCGGCTGATTGGCCGCTTCCCCCAGACGCTGTTTTCGATCTGCTTCATAATCCGCATAGTTACCTTCAAACCAGACGACTTTGCTGTCGCCTTCAAACGCCAGTATATGAGTGGCAATACGGTCGAGGAACCAGCGATCATGAGAGATCACAACCACGCAGCCTGGGAAATCAAGTATGGCCTGTTCCAGTGCGCGCAGGGTTTCCACGTCCAGGTCATTAGTCGGTTCGTCGAGCAGTAACAGATTACCACCACTGCGTAGCAGTTTAGCCAGATGTACCCGGTTGCGTTCACCGCCAGAAAGATCGCCAACACGTTTTTGCTGATCAGTGCCGTTAAAATTAAACCGTGATACATAGGCGCGTGAGTTGGTTTCATACGTGCCAATGGTGATGACGTCCTGACCATCGGAAATTTCTTCCCAGACAGTTTTGCTGCCATCCAGAGTGTCACGGCTTTGGTCGACATAGGCGATTTTAACTGTTTCACCAATACGCAGCTCACCGTCGTCGATGGGCTCTTTGCCAGTCAACATGCGGAACAATGTAGTTTTACCTGCGCCATTCGGGCCAATAATGCCGACAATGCCGCCGGGTGGTAGATTGAAATTTAAATCATCTACTAACAGGTGATCCCCAAAACCTTTGCGGATATGTTTTGCTTCCACGACCAAATCACCAAGCCGGGGGCCGGGCGGGATATAGAGTTCATTTGTCTCGTTACGTTTCTGAAAGTCTTGCGATTGTAGTTCGTCAAAGCGCGCCAGGCGTGCCTTGCTTTTGGCATGACGGCCTTTGGGTGCTGTGCGAACCCATTCCAGTTCAGCTTTCATGGCTTTTCTTCG
>JAZGER010000138.1:0-5839 GCA_036478835.1 Gammaproteobacteria bacterium
AAGCGCAATATTTGGCCAATTGATCACATTCGACCATTGCCCCATTCCATTAACATTGTTATTGCCTGGATTGTTGTTTCCTTTCGGATGACAACAGGTATTCGTTTCCCATACCTGGTCACCGTTCGGTTTTGTGATAATAAAATTACCATCATCCAGTATTTGCGCTTTGCTACCCGAGTTGCCGCCTGTCTGGGCTGACCACTTAATTTTCTTTGCAGCATTCAACAGCACCAGATTCCCATCCTGACGCATTTGCAGTGCGTTAGAACCAGAGCCTGCTGTCTTAGATGCCCACAGCTGCTTGTTATCATAGGTCAGAATCAGGTTTCCGTTCTGCTGCAGCCTGAGCTTTGCTCTGCCGTCCGGGGACTGTAAAGCTTTGCCCACGTTTAGTTGCTGGTTCGCTTTAAGAGCATCTGCCGCATGCGCTGGCTGAATGAAAACCAAAAGCGAAATAACAAATAGAAAATGCAACAACCGGTCTAATTTTTTATAGTTCTGCCCGAACAGGATACTTGTGCTCACGATGCCCCCTAAAAACCCTTTATTATTTTCTCAAAGTAAATCATGCGGCACTTATAACTAATACAGCTCTAGTTTGCAATCCCTATCCATGCTTGAGAGACATCAAATAATGCTATAAAAGAGGTAAGCTATTATTTTCTCTATTTTTATTTTTAAAGAGTATTTTCCCTTAGCCTCATCCTTAATATTGCCGCTGCATGACCCCATGCATCAGGGAGTCAGACTATGAATGTTTTTCAAAATTAAGCATTTGAATCTTGAGTACGCAAAGCAACCCATGAGAGAATTGCATTTTTCTCCTCATGCAAATCGGGTGTATTCAAATATGGCAGCAAAAATAATCGATGGCAAATCAATTGCTGCAGAGCTAAGAAAGAGCATAAAAAAACGTATTGATGCGAGGCTCAAGCAAAACCTACGTCGCCCCGGCCTGGCCGTCATCCTCGTGGGCGATGACCCTGCGTCTGAAATATATGTCAAAAATAAGCGCAAAGCCTGTGATGAGGCGGGTTTATTATCGCGCTCGTATGACCTTCCACTAGACACCTCTGAAAATGAATTATTAAAACTTGTCGATCAGTTAAACGGTGATGTAGCAATAGATGGCATTCTTGTTCAGCTCCCTCTGCCCGCACACATTAACACGGAGAAAGTCATTGAAAGGGTTGTACCCGATAAAGATGTTGATGGATTTCACCCTTACAACATTGGACGCCTAGCAGTTAGATCACCCTTACTCCGCTCCTGCACTCCGAAAGGAGTCATCACGCTACTGGAACATACAAATGAAGAATTTTATGGCCGTGAAGCCGTCGTTGTCGGCGTATCAAATCACGTCGGCAGACCCATGGTTCTGGAATTATTACTTGCAGGTGCCACTGTGACAGGCTGCCACCGTTTCACCAAAGATCTGAAAGCGCATGTCGCTCGAGCAGAAATCCTTATTGTCGCTGCAGGCAAACCGGAGTTAATTCCAGGCGAATGGGTTAAACCTGGAGCAACCGTTATTGATATTGGTATCCACAGAAAAAAAGACGGTAGCCTGACGGGTGATATGAATTTTGAGTCCGCAAGTCAACGCGCAAGCTGGATTACGCCAGTCCCTGGCGGTGTCGGTCCTATGACAGTTGCAACACTACTGGAAAACACACTCTATGCGGCTGAGCATTTACATACCTGGTAATCATGGATGATTACCAGGTATATTTTCGCTGACCTTTTTTGATACAGATTTCTAAAAACGCCCATACGCAGAGTAGAACAGTAACCACGCGCTACTCAGGGTGAATCAACAGGCACTGAGGGGCAGTTTTACTTGAATCAGGAACGCCGCCAACGTGTGCCTGTAGAAGAATCTTCCAGGATAATCCCGTGATTTATTAGCGAATCCCGTATCCGGTCCGCTTCCGCAAAATCCCTGTTGGCTCTTGCATCAAGACGATTTTGAATTAAGGAATCCACTTCAGTATCTGCTAATCCGGATGTATCTCTTGCCGCATCTGATTTCAGGTATTCTTCTGCATCTGCCTGAAGAATACCCAGACACTCACCCAGATATCTTAAGCACCCTGCCAGTTCATTGTACGCTCCACCGGCATCTTCTCGAGCACGATTAGCTGCTTTTGCAAGGTTGAACATAACGGCTAAAGCTTCAGGCGTATTGAAATCATCATTCATGGCCTTCTGGAATCGGTCGGTGTATTCATTCTCAGCCTTATCAGAAGCGGCAGTCGAGTCTCTTAACGCGGTATAAAGTCGCTGCAAGGCTGACCGCGCTTTTTCCAGATTATCATCCGAGTAATTGAGAGGGCTGCGATAATGGCTTGAGAGGATAAAATACCTTATTTCTTCGGCTTTGTAGTCTTTCAATATTTCTCTAATCGTAAAAAAGTTACCCAATGACTTCGACATCTTTTCTTCATCGACCTGAACAAATCCATTGTGTATCCAATAGTTAACGTAACTTTCTCCAGTAGATGCTTCAGATTGGGCAATTTCATTTTCATGGTGAGGAAACTGTAAATCCATACCCCCCCCGTGAATATCAAAGTGCGCCCCCAGGCAATTTGTCGACATGGCAGAACATTCGATATGCCACCCCGGCCTACCTTCTCCCCAGGGTGATGCCCAGCCTGGCTCGCCCTTTTTCGTCATTTTCCAAAGGACAAAATCGAGCGGGTCCTGTTTAGCACGATCAACATCCACTCGCGCCCCTGATCTGAGATCACTGAGCTTTTTATGCGACAGCTGGCCATAATGCTCGAACTTTCCCACCGAATAGAAAACATCACCATTACTGCCTTGATAAGCAAAACCCTTCTCAATCAGGCGTTGAATCATCGTGATGATTTCATCCATAGAGTCGGTTGCTCGCGGCTCTATATCCGGTGGGATCACGGCCAATGCGTCTGAATCTTCATGCATCGCCTGAATGAATCGATCCGTAAGCGCGCTAAGCGGTTCGCCATTTTCATTCGCACGCGCAATGATTTTATCGTCAATATCAGTGATATTCCTGACATAGACCACATGATATCCCAGCGCCCTGAGATGACGGACAATGACATCAAAGACTACGAGTACGCGAGCATGCCCCAAATGACAAAAATCGTAGACCGTCATACCGCAGACATACATCTTGACCTGACCCTCTACCAACGGTTTGAAAGTTTCTTTTTCTCGCGACAAACTGTTAAATATCTGAAGCACCCACCATCTCCTTAATCACATACCACAAAACCCGCCATACTATCAGAGTTTTTTGTTAGCGCAAAAAGCTTTATCATACGTCTTTTGATTTTGAGCTTTAAGGAACCAAAGTCTATGAAACACATTACTGCCCTGTTATTCAGCATTTCAATTTGTCTGATCATTCCGTCAGCTTCTGCTGCCCGGCAGTCTGAATCTGGAGAAAATATAGTGAACATCAAGATGCAAACCAGCAAAGGGGATATCGAACTTGAGCTCTATGCTGACAAGGCGCCTGTAACAGTTGCCAATTTTATCGATTACGTTAAAGCCGGATTTTTTGACGGTACCGTTTTTCACCGTGTCATTCCTGGCTTCATGATCCAGGGCGGCGGCTTCACCGAAGATATGAAGCAAAAAGAAACCAATGACCAGATCAAAAATGAGGCGGATAACGGCCTTAAAAATGATAATGGCACGATCGCGATGGCACGGACATCAGATCCTAACTCAGCAACCGCACAGTTTTTCCTGAACGTTAAAGATAACGATTTCCTGAATTACAGCGCAGCTACCATGCAAGGCTGGGGGTATTGTGTTTTTGGCAAGGTAACCAAAGGCCTTGAAATAGTACAATTAATCGAGCAGGTAAAGACGGCTACAATCCATGGCCATCAAAATGTCCCCGTCGATGCCATAGTTATCCGCAAGGTCACACTGGTCGAAGATTAAACGCGCGCGAGCCTGTTAAAGGCTCGCTCAAGCTTACCTCCGTGCAAACTTTTTTTATATCTGACCTCCATCTGGATATAAACCACCCGGTATCAATCGATAAATTTATTCAGTTCCTCAATCGCATTGAGGACGATACAGATGCTCTGTACATACTCGGTGATTTATTCGAAGCGTGGATTGGCGACGATGAAATTGATGCCGGCTATCAGCCAGTTCTCGCGGCATTAGCCAGCCTCACTCATCGGCGTATTCCCGTCTATTTTATGCACGGCAATCGGGACTTCCTGCTAGGGAAGGACTTTGCCGAACAAACCGGCGCTCAATACCTGGAGGATCCCTGCGTTATTAAGCTGTATTCTCAGGACACACTGCTGACGCATGGTGACCTGCTATGTACCGATGACAGTGACTACCAGTCTTTTCGAGCAATGGTACGGGACAAACAGTGGCAACAGGCGTTCCTGGCTAAACCCGTTAGTGAGCGGCGAGCGCTTGCAAAGCAGGCCCGGCTGGTTAGCAAAACACTGAACCGTAATAAGCCATCAGAAATAATGGATGCGAATTTGCAAGCCGTGCATGCAATACTCAAGCAATATGGCACTCCGCTTTTAATACATGGGCACACACATCGCCCTGGCAGGCATCAACTGGGAACAAAGGAGCGAATTGTTCTCGGTGCATGGCACGATTCCGCTATCATTTTACACGCAACGCATGAAAGCCTATCGCTAGTAGAGATTTAAGAACAGCGAGCTTACTGCCCTCCCGGGGTATAACGAGAATATTTTTCCGGAAGATCGAATAATTTCTCAGGAATCGTTTTTTCTGAATAATCCACTAACTGTCGGCTAAACCCTTCATCATCCCACTCAATGACTGGCAGGCCAGTTTCACTGTGATTTCCCGCCATATAAATTGCGCGGGCAATAAAACAGGTGGAAATCATATCGTCAGGTGTATGCTCAAGGCTACGAAATTGTTGTGTCGCCAGAACAACGGCGAACTGTTGAAATGCCTTTGCAGCGTCCATATACAATCCGGGTAAAACCATGGCTCGAAAACACGCTTTTTTATCAACCGTTAACTGGTATTCTTTCGCTGTCTCACCCGCTATTGTTGGTGCATCTTTAGCAATCCGTACAGTTTCATCAGCGTCGAAAGACGCGGGGGTTTTAGGTAAACCAGCCTTCCCCTTAATTTCTAATATACTTTCTGTATCGTGTACAACGTTGTAAACCATCATTTCTTTACGATTTAACAACACGAAGTCATCACCTGCCTGGCCATCATCCGAACGCAGAAAATCATCAGATATCAGATACCGTACCCGATACGGCTCAACACCCGGCTCATTAACAACATACCATAAAACCAATGTTGACTCAGACGCCAGGGCAGTCAATGGCAATAAAAATAACAGGCAAAACTTAACGATCAAATTGATTTTCTCCTGACATATTTTCTAATGTAGATAATTCTATTTCTGAGAATCCCGCCTTCATTCTTGCTGCATGCTCAAATGGCCCTCTAATCTGGCCTTTCATATATTCTTCCAGGAGCTGCTTGAAGGTTACAGCGGATTCCAGGCCACGCGCATCACAAAGAAAATTATACCAGTGACTGCCGATTTCAACATGGCCAATTTCATCGCGGAAAATGACTTGCAGGATTTCGACGCTCTGCAGGTCACCCACTTTTATTAATCGCTGAATCATCCCCGGCGTAACATCCAGGCCCCGCGCCTCAAGCACACGAGGCACCAGCGCCATTCTAACCAGCACGTCATGATCAGTTTTACAGGCCATTTCCCATAAACCATCATGCGCATCAAAATCGCCATACGCATAACCCATTTCCTGGAGACGCTGGTTTAACAGGCTGAAATGGT